>NZ_JAMHKS010000059.1:0-87632 GCF_025566055.1 Leclercia tamurae | reverse complement strand
GAATTACGTATGTTCACTCAGAGACTTTGGTATTCATTTAGTGTCCGAAGACATTAAGAATCCATGTCACTTTGAGTGCCCACACAGATTGTCTGATAAATTGTTAAAGAGCAGTGCAACGCGGCTTCCGCTCACCGTTGCGAGGTCCCGTATAATACGTTTTCCTCTTTCAGAGTCAAGCGATAATTTCATGCTTTTCTCTGCTGACCCGGCGGCTTGTTTGCCGTTGTTCCGTGTCAGTGGAGGCGCATTATAGGGAGTTCTTCGGCGGTGACAAGCATAAATCTCAAAAAGTTTTTCGTTCGCTTATTTTTCACGCTTTACGTTTATTAAAGCCGCGAACTGCGGGTTAATTGCGCGATTTCCCGGGCGAAACTGGCCACCTGCGACCAGTCGGTGTAGACCACTTCTTTGCGTGTATCCGTTTCGCCGCCAGTCATCTTCATAATAAGACGGATCATAAAGCGATCGTACCAGCGATAGCGTGGATAACGCAGAGCACCGGCAAAGACGGCACAGGCCGCTGGCTTCCACGGTGAGCTCAGCAAGAACTTACGCGTGTAGCTATTGGTCTGCGGGGTACGCTTTTCCGCTTTACGCGCCACCAGGTTCACCGAAAAGAAAGCGCCCGGCAGGCTGTTCAGCGTTTCCGTATGCTTTTTCACAAAGCGATCTACCGCTGGATGGAAATGGCCGTAGCGGATAGAGGCGCCGATCACCACGCGGTCATACTCCTGCCACGCAATCTCTTCGGTGCGGTTCAGGTTAAGGACGTCGGCATAGATGCCCTGCTCTTTTAACTCAGACGCCAGGAAAGCGGCAATCTCGCGCGTTTGTCCGTCGCGGGTCGAAAATAGAATTAATGTTTTCATCAATGGCTCCCTTTATTCGCGCCAGAATGTTGGCGTAAAGAGGACCAATAACGTAAAGACCTCAAGACGCCCGAACAGCATGTTGGCAATCAGGATCCACTTCGCGGTCGGATTCATGCTGGCAAAGTTATCTGCGACCACGCCAAGGCCGGGTCCCAGGTTATTCAGTGTGGCCACAACAGAGGCAAACGCCGAGAAGTCATCCACCCCCGTCGCGATAATCGCCAGCATGCTGACGATAAAGACCAGTGCATAGGCGGAGAAGAACCCCCACACCGCTTCGAGAATACGTTCCGGCAGCGCGCGGTTACCCAGCTTGATACTGTAGACCGCATTCGGGTGAACCAGACGTTTAAGCTCACGGTTGCCCTGCTTAAACAGCAGCAGGATGCGGATCACTTTTAATCCCCCCCCTGTCGAACCGGCACAGCCACCGATAAAGGCCGAACAGAGCAGCAGGACAGGCAGGAAGAGCGGCCAGCGCGCAATGCTGTCGGTGGTAAAGCCTGCGGTCGTCGCCATCGACACCACCTGGAAGAAGGCCTGGTTCAGGGTGGTCACCGCCGAAGCATAGACATCGTGTAGCCACAGCACCAGGGTACAGATCACCACCAGCGTCAGCTGCACGCCGATAAACATGCGGAATTCAGGATCGCGCCAGTAGACCTTCAGGTTACGACCGCTGAGTAAAGAGAAGTGCAGACCATAGTTACAGCCGGAGATCAGCAGGAAGATTGCAATAATGGTGTTGATGGTCGGGCTGTCAAAATAGCCGATGCTGGCATCATGGGTGGAGAACCCGCCAATCGCGATGGTGGCGAAGCTATGGCCGATGGCGTCAAAGGCCGGCATTCCGGCAAACCACAGCGCCAGCGCACAGGCGACGGTCAGCAGCACATAGATGAGCCACAGCGTTTTAGCCGTCTCGGCGATACGCGGACGCATCTTGTTATCCTTCAGCGGCCCCGGCATCTCCGCCCGGTAGAGCTGCATCCCCCCGACGCCCAGTATCGGCAGGATCGCCACGGCTAACACGATGATCCCCATCCCGCCGAACCACTGCAGCATCTGCCGGTAAAAGAGGATGGCATGGGGGAGCGAATCCAGCCCCACCAGTGTGGTGGCCCCGGTGGTGGTCAGGCCAGAGAAGGATTCAAAGAACGCATCCGTAATGCTCAGGTTGGGTTGTTCAGAGAAGATAAAGGGTAGCGAACCGACGCTGCCCAGCACGGTCCAGAACAGCACCACGATAAGGAAGCCTTCGCGGGATTTCAGCTCCCCCTTTTCACGGCGGTTAGGCCACCACAGCAGGGAGCCAATCATCAGCGCGACGAAAAAGGTCTGCGTAAAGGCCCGGCCCGCACCATCCCGATAAATAAGCGCCACCAGTCCGGGGAGGATCATCGTCCCGGAAAAGAGTATGACCAGCAATCCAACGATTCGGGTTATGGCACGAAAATGCATCTCTGCCGCTTCCTTTGGTATTCAAAAAGTAAGGTGGGGATTATTCTTCAATCGGCCGTAATTGCAACGAACCACGACTAAAATCAGCCAGTTTTGCTGAGAATGCCGGAAGCGATGCCTGGGGTAGCGCCACACGCAATTGCACCGCCGCCTGGTAATCACTGTGCACGATCAGGCCCTGATACAGCTTCAGCAACGATTCGATGCCGGATAACTGGGCGTAATCGCACAATAAAGTATATTCGGTAAGTGGCGTTTTGCGGATCGTTGTCAGTTGATTCAGCGCCTGCTGGACGCCGCCGCCATAGGCTTTAACCAGCCCGCCCGTTCCCAGTAATACGCCGCCGTAGTAACGCACCACGACGGCGGTGATTTCTCCCACGCCGCTGCCCATTAACTGAGAGAGCATCGGTTTGCCCGCCGTGCCCGCCGGTTCACCATCATCCGAGAACCCCAGCTTCTGTGAATCGTCAGGCGGCCCGGCCACCCACGCCACGCAGTGGTGGCGGGCGTCAGGATGTTCTGCCCGTACTGACTCAACAAAAGCTTTTGCCGCCTCCACGCCGTCGGTATGCGCCAGCAACGTGATGAAACGGCTCTTTTTGATCTCTTCCGTAAAGGTGACCGGCGCTGCCGGTATGAGCCAGCTTTCCATTACGCCAGCTTCAGGTCTCGCGTCATGTTTTCAGTACCGTTTTCATGGATCACCACGTTATCTTCGATACGGATGCCCCCAAACGGCTTCAGCGCCTCAATTTTCTGCCAGTTGAAGTGCTTGCTGAACTGCCCTTCACGCCACGGCGCCAGCAGGGACTCAATAAAGTAGATCCCCGGCTCGATGGTCAGCACCATGCGCGGCTGCAGAATGCGGGTGCAACGCAGGTAAGGATATTTGGACGGCGCGGCCAGATGGGTACCGGTGTCATCCTGCATAAAGCCTGCGGTGTCGTGCACCTGCAGACCCAGCGGGTGGCCGATACCGTGCGGCATAAACGGCCCGGTCAGGTCGTTTTCCACCATCGCCTCTTCGCTCATATCGCTGACGATCTGATGCTTACGCAACAGCTTCGCAATACGCTGATGGAACTGAACGTGGTAATCCACGTAGCTCACGCCAGCCTTCATGGTGGCGATCAGGGCCAGCTGCTCGTCATTGACGTCCTTGATCAGCTGGGCGAATTCAGTATCGCTGTTCCCGGCCCAGGTACGGGTCAGGTCCGCGGCATAGCCGTTGTACTCCGCACCGGCATCCAGCAGGAAGCTGCGCATTTCGGACGGCGCACGGTGATCGAGTTTAGTGTAGTGCAGCACCGCTGCGTGCTCATTCAGCGCCACAATGTTGCTGTACGGCACGTCGATATCACGATGGCCGGTAGCCGTCAGGTAAGCCAGGTTAATATCGAACTCGCTCATGCCGGACAGGAAAGCTTCATGCGCCGCACGATGGCCGTTGACCGCCGTTTTTTGCGCTTCACGCATGCACGCCAGTTCATAGTCGGTCTTATAGGAGCGATAGTAGTGCAGATAGTCGATAACGCCTTTCGGGTTGATGTTATCCGCTGAGATCTCCAGACCGCGCGCACGTTCTGGCACCGGGCCAATATAGCCGATGTTGCCGCGGGCAGCAGGTAACTGGCTGCCAATGCCGTCGGCTTTCGGCAGGGCAATCACCTCGATCTCTTCTGTCCAGAAGGAGGTCGGCAGCGGTTCCACGTTGTGCCAGTAATCCACCGGCAGATAGAACCACAGTTTCGGCTTGTTCACGCCATCCACCAGCAACCAGCAATTGGGAACCTGGGTTACCGGCACCCAGGCTTTAAATTGCGGGTTCACCTTGAAGGGGTAAGCGTGATCGTCGAGAAAGACATTGAACAGTTCGCCGGAGTGGATGAGTAAGGCATCCAGCTTGAAGCGAGCCAGTACGTCGCGGGTACGTTCCTGCAACGTAACAATGTGATTTTTATACTGCGCGGCCAGTGAATCCATCATTCATCCTTTTGTTTTGACCTCAAGTCACCGCATCTTAGCACACCTCAGAAAGGCTGCGTGATCTCCGCCGAGCGTGATCAGACCTACAATTATTTAATGACTAATTTGCATTTCATTAACACAAAACCCACACTCCGAATCATCTGGTATGACCAGATCCAATTGCTGGATTCAGGAGACCGACATGCTCTACAAAGGCGACACCCTGTACGTAGACTGGCTGGAAGGTGGCATTGCCGAACTGGTGTTCGACGCCCCCGGCTCAGTGAATAAGCTGGACACCGCAACCGTGGCCAGCCTTGGCCATGCGCTGGACGTGCTTGAAAAAGAGTCCGACTTAAAAGGTCTGCTGCTGCGTTCTGAGAAAGCGGCATTTATCGTCGGCGCAGACATTACCGAATTCCTCTCCCTGTTCCTGGTGCCTCAGGAGCAGTTGAGCCAGTGGCTGCATTTTGCCAACAGCGTCTTTAACCGCCTGGAAGATCTGCCGGTCCCGACGATCTCTGCCGTCAATGGCTATGCGCTGGGCGGCGGCTGCGAATGCGTGCTGGCCACCGATTACCGTCTGGCCACGCCGGATCTGCGCATCGGCCTGCCGGAAACCAAACTGGGCATTATGCCGGGCTTTGGCGGTTCAGTCCGTCTGCCGCGCCTGCTGGGTGCCGACAGTGCCCTGGAGATCATTGCTGCCGGTAAAGACGTGGGTGCCGATCAGGCGTTAAAACTCGGTCTGGTGGATGGCGTGGTGAAGCCTGAAAAACTGCATGAAGGGGCGCTGGCCATTCTGCGTCAGGCGATCAACGGCGACCTCGACTGGAAAGCGAAGCGTCAGCCGAAGCTGGAGCCGCTGCACTTAAGTAAAATTGAAGCCACCATGAGTTTCACTATCGCCAAAGGCATGGTGATGCAGACGGCGGGTAAACACTATCCGGCGCCGATCACCGCGGTGAAAACCATCGAAGCGGCCGCACGACTGGGCCGTGACGAAGCACTGAAATTAGAAAACCAAAGCTTCGTCCCGCTGGCTCATACCAACGAAGCTCGCGCGCTGGTCGGTATTTTCCTCAACGATCAGTTCGTGAAGGGCAAAGCGAAGCAGCTCACTAAAAATGTCGAGACGCCAAAACAGGCGGCGGTACTGGGCGCAGGCATTATGGGCGGCGGCATCGCCTACCAGTCGGCCTGGAAAGGCGTGCCGGTGGTGATGAAAGACATTAACGAGAAGTCACTGACACTCGGCATGACCGAAGCCGCCAAGCTGCTGAACAAACAGCTTGAACGCGGCAAAATCGATGGCCTGAAGCTCTCCGGCGTGATCTCCACGATTCATCCGACCCTGGAATACAGCGGTTTCGATCGCGTGGATTTGGTCGTCGAAGCGGTGGTCGAAAACCCGAAAGTGAAAAAAGCGGTACTGGCAGAGACGGAAGACAAGGTGCGCCCGGATACCGTGCTGGCGTCCAACACCTCCACCATTCCAATCAGCGAACTGGCCAGCGTCCTCAAGCGCCCGGAAAACTTCTGCGGCATGCACTTCTTTAACCCGGTGCACCGTATGCCGTTGGTTGAAGTGATCCGCGGGGAGAAAACTTCTGACGAAACCCTCGCCAAAGTCGTGGCCTGGGCCAGCAAGATGGGTAAAACCCCGATTGTGGTAAACGACTGCCCGGGCTTCTTCGTCAACCGCGTGCTGTTCCCGTACTTTGCCGGCTTCAGTCAGCTGCTGCGCGACGGGGCGGATTTCCGCAAGATCGACAAAGTGATGGAAAAACAGTTTGGCTGGCCGATGGGCCCGGCGTATCTGCTGGACGTGGTCGGGATTGATACTGCGCATCACGCCCAGGCGGTAATGGCGGCAGGCTTCCCACAGCGGATGCAGAAAGATTACCGCGATGCCATCGACGCCCTGTTCGAATCGAACCGCTACGGTCAGAAAAATGGCCTCGGCTTCTGGCGTTATAAAGAAGACAGCAAAGGCAAACCGAAGAAAGAGGAAGACGCTGCCGTGGATAGCCTGCTGGCAGAGGTCAGCCACGCGAAGCGCGATTTCAGCGACGAAGAGATTATTGCCCGCATGATGATCCCGATGGTCAACGAAGTGGTGCGCTGTCTCGAAGAGGGCATCATCGCCAGTCCTGCGGAAGCGGATATGGCGCTGGTCTACGGCCTGGGCTTCCCTCCGTTCCACGGCGGCGCGTTCCGCTGGCTGGATACGCAGGGCAGCGCCCGCTATCTGGATATGACGCAGCAGTATGAGCATCTCGGCGCGCTGTATCAGGCTCCGGAAGGTCTGCGCACCAAAGCGCGTAATAACGAAGCGTACTATCCCCCGGTTGAGCCTGCCCGTCCGGTTGGCGCACTGAAAACGGCTTAAGGAGTCACAATGGAACAGGTTGTCATTGTCGATGCAATTCGCACCCCGATGGGCCGTTCGAAGGGCGGCGCATTTCGTAACGTGCGCGCGGAAGATCTCTCCGCACATTTAATGCGTAGCCTGCTGGCGCGCAACCCGGCGCTGGACGCCACCACGCTGGACGATATCTACTGGGGCTGCGTGCAGCAGACCCTGGAGCAGGGTTTTAACATCGCCCGTAATGCGGCCCTACTGGCGGAAATCCCGCACTCGGTACCGGCTGTCACCGTCAACCGTCTGTGCGGTTCGTCGATGCAGGCCCTGCACGATGCGGCACGCATGATCATGACCGGCGATGCGCAGGCGTGCATGATTGGCGGCGTGGAGCACATGGGCCACGTGCCGATGAGCCACGGCGTCGATTTCCACCCCGGCATGAGCCGCACCGTGGCGAAAGCCTCGGGCATGATGGGGCTGACGGCAGAAATGCTCTCCCGCCTACACGGCATCAGCCGTGAAATGCAGGACAGCTTTGCCGCCCGCTCCCATGCCCGTGCCTGGGCCGCGACGCAGTCCGGTGCGTTCAAAAATGAAATCCTGCCAACCGGCGGACACGATGCCGATGGCGTACTGAAGCAGTTCTATTTCGACGAAGTGATCCGTCCGGAGACCACCGTTGAAGCCCTCTCGACGCTGCGGCCAGCTTTTGATCCGGTAACCGGCACCGTGACGGCGGGCAGCTCTTCCGCCCTGTCCGATGGTGCGGCAGCGATGCTGGTGATGAGCGAAAGCCGCTCCCGCGAGCTGGGCCTGACGCCGCGCGCCCGTATCCGCTCGATGGCGGTAGTGGGTTGTGACCCGTCAATCATGGGTTACGGCCCGGTGCCAGCCTCAAAGCTGGCGCTGAAAAAAGCCGGACTCTCCACCAGCGATATCGACCTTTTCGAGATGAACGAAGCCTTCGCTGCGCAGATCCTGCCGTGCATTAAGGATCTGGGGCTGATGGATCAGATCGACGAGAAGATTAACCTCAACGGCGGTGCCATTGCGCTGGGTCACCCGCTGGGTTGTTCCGGGGCGCGTATCAGCACCACCCTGATTAACCTGATGGAACGCAAGGATGCCCAGTTTGGTTTGGCGACCATGTGTATCGGGTTGGGTCAGGGGATCGCGACGGTGTTTGAAAGGGTGTAATCGAAGAATATTCCCCTATATCATTCGCGTTGCATCGCGGCGGCAACTGCGCGAATCCCCGGGAGCATAGTTAACTATGTGACCGGGGTGAGCAAAGGCAGCCAACAAAGAGGCAGCGTGAATGATGACGGGGAAAGGTTTAGTTGCCGTTTTCCCGCCTGTCAGGGGCGGGTTTTTTTCGTCTCAAATAAACGCAAACGCGTCGCCAAACAGACGATCTTCACGGGCGTTACGTTCGTTACAGAACAGATCCCGGGCAATTTTTGCCATTTCGAAACGACCGGCAATGTAGATATCGTGATTGACCAGCGTGCCATGATCCTGCAGTACCGCCGTTAACACGGTGCCACTGCGACCGCGCCAGCCCTCTTCCGGCTGCTCAACCACCGGCTCAACGCGCAGGTTAGGGTGAGTCACGCTCAGCGCTTCCAGCTCAGAGAGATCGTAGAGATGCTTCGCCTCGCGGCCGCCCCAGTAGATGGTGATGTCGCGGTCCGGGTTTCGCGCCAGCGCCGTCAACAGAATGGAACGCACGTAGGAGAAACCGGTGCCGCCCGCAATCAGGATCAGCGGACGTTCTTCGTCATCGCGCAGCCAGGCTTCGCCGTGAGGAATATCAATCTCGATCTCGTTCTCTTTCAGGATGCGATCCATCACCGCCATCGCATACAGGTTAAGCTCTGACGCCCCAATGTGCAGCTCGATAAACTCTTGCTCGTCCGGCGTCGAGGCCATTGAGAAAGGGCGCTTATCCCGCTCATCCATCACCACCATCAAATACTGGCCAGCGCGGAAGGAGAACGCCGATTCAGGTACTAAACGGACGCGATATACGGTGTCGGTGATAGCGTCTACCGAAGTCACTTTACAGCTTAAGGTTGTCATTCGCTCTCTCTGTCGGGAAGTCTAAAGGGCATAACGGCGCATTCAGGCGTCTTTACCGTTATTCATTATGGCCAGTTCATCCCAGATCGCGTCAATTCGCGCAGTCACCTCAGGATCCTTTTTGATCGGACGACCCCATTCACGTTGGGTTTCGCCGGGCCATTTATTGGTGGCATCCAGTCCCATTTTTGAGCCAAGACCGGAAACCGGCGAGGCAAAATCCAGATAATCAATGGGCGTGTTTTCAACTAACACGGTATCGCGTGCCGGATCCATACGGGTGGTAATGGCCCAGATCACGTCATTCCAGTCACGGGCGTTGACGTCATCATCGCAAACGATCACAAACTTGGTATACATAAACTGGCGCAGGAAAGACCATACGCCCATCATCACCCGTTTAGCGTGACCGGCATACTGCTTCTTAATGGTTACCACCGCCAGGCGATAGGAGCAACCTTCCGGCGGCAGATAGAAATCAACGATTTCCGGGAACTGCTTTTGCAGGATCGGCACAAACACTTCGTTCAGCGCCACGCCGAGCACCGCAGGTTCATCCGGCGGACGGCCCGTGTAGGTGGAGTGGTAAATGGCATCTTCACGCTGGGTAATGTGCGTCACGGTAAACACCGGGAAGCTGTCGATTTCGTTGTAATAGCCGGTGTGGTCGCCATACGGCCCTTCCGGGGCCATCTCACCCGCCTCGATATAGCCTTCGAGTACGATTTCAGCGCTGGCGGGCACTTCCAGATCGTTCGATACGCACTTCACCACTTCGGTTTTGGTGCCGCGCAGCAGCCCGGCAAAGGCGTATTCCGACAGGGTGTCTGGCACCGGAGTGACCGCACCGAGAATGGTCGCCGGATCGGCACCCAGCGCCACAGCGACCGGGAAGCGTTCGCCCGGATGGGCCGCGCACCACTCCTGGAAATCAAGCGCGCCGCCGCGATGCGACAGCCAGCGCATAATCAATTTATTCTTACCAATCAGTTGCTGACGATAGATGCCGAGATTCTGCCGCTCTTTATGCGGACCGCGCGTCACGGTCAGACCCCAGGTGATCAACGGGGCAGCGTCTTCAGGCCAGCACTGCATGATCGGGATACGCGTCAGATCGACCGCGTCGCCTTCCAGGATTTTCTGCTGGCAGGGCGCGCCGCGCAGACGTTTGGTCGGCATGTTCAGGACTTGCTTAAACTGCGGCAGCTTATCGAAGAGATCGCGAAATCCTTTAGGTGGCTCAGGCTCTTTTAAAAAGGCCAGCAGCTTACCCACTTCACGCAACGCGCTGACATCCTCCTGCCCCATTCCCATCGCCACACGTTTTGGTGTGCCAAACAGGTTGCAGAGCACCGGCATGGTGTAGCCTTTCGGATTTTCAAACAGGAGCGCTGGCCCACCCGCGCGGAGTGTGCGGTCGGCAATTTCTGTCATTTCCAGATAAGGATCGACAGGAAGGGTGATGCGTTTGAGTTCGCCCTGCTTTTCCAGCAGTTCCAGGAAGTCGCGTAGATCGTTGTATTTCATGCAGTTAGTCAAGCTCTCTCTGTAAGCGTTTCATTATACGGCGTAAGACTACCTGATGCTGTATTTTTGTTAAATAAGCGTGAAGATTCACGGCTTCTTCTGCGTACGGCCATTATAATCAGCTTAGCGATCCCGCCAGGGTTTTGATATGCTTGCCGGCATAACAAGCGGAAAAGAGTCATTATGCAGGCCTGGTATTTACTGTATTGCAAGCGTGGGCAACTTCAGCGTGCTCAGGAACATCTGGAACGCCAGGCGGTGAACTGTCTGACGCCTGCGATCACGCTGGAAAAAATGGTCCGTGGTAAACGCACCACCGTCAGTGAACCGCTGTTCCCTAACTACCTGTTTGTTGAATTCGACCCCGAAGTGATCCACACCACCACCATCAATGCGACACGCGGTGTCAGCCACTTTGTGCGCTTTGGCGCGCACCCGGCCACGGTGCCCTCTTCCGTGATCCACCAGCTCTCGGTCTACAAACAGCCCGAAGGCATTACCGATCCCGATACCCCCTTCTCCGGCGACGATGTAGTGATCACCGAAGGGGCGTTTGAAGGACTGGTGGCCATTTTCGCTGAGCCGGACGGGGAAGCCCGCTCCATGCTGCTGCTGAACTTACTGAATAAAGAAGTGAAGCAGAGCGTCAAAAATACCAGCTTCCGCAAAGTTTAAAATTCGACGCCAAACAGACGACGCACGTTGTCATCCGTCTGCGCTGCCAGCCACTGCACCTCTTCACCGCGCCAGTGGGCGATCCGCTCAAGAATATGTCCCAGATACGCCGGTTCATTGCGTCGCGATGCCGGTTTTGGACGGAGATCGCGCGGCAGCAGATAAGGTGCATCGGTCTCCACTAACAGTCGATCGGCAGGAATAACCGGCAGCAGCTCGCGCAGTTCCAGCCCACGTCGTTCATCGCAGACCCAGCCGGTGATCCCCAGATACAAACCACGATCCAGACAGGCTATTGCCTCCTGCCGCGTGCCGGTAAAACAGTGCAGCACCGCGCCAGGGAGTTTATCCAGCCAGGGTTCCAGCAATGCCAGAAAGCGTTCGTGAGCATCACGGCAGTGCATAAATACTGGCATGCCCAGCTCCGCCGCTAACGCCAGCTGGGCGCTAAAGGCATATTCCTGTTCGGCGGGGGTGGAGAAGTTGCGATTAAAGTCGAGACCACACTCGCCGATCGCCACCACTTCAGGGGAGGCGGCTAAGGCCCGGAGCGTGTCGGCACTCTGCGCCGTCCACTGGCTGCTGTCGTGCGGATGGACGCCCGCCGTTGACCAACAGCGGTCATAGCGCTGCGCCAGCTGTCGCGCCTGCTCGCTTTCGTGCAGGTTGGTGCCCGTCAGCAGTAAGCCGTTAACCCCGGCGGCGACGGCTCTGGCCACCACCTCGTCACGATCCTGGGCAAACTGCGGGCTGGTCAGGTTCAGACCGATATCAAACATACTGGCTCCCATATGACAACCGCCCTGGCGGGCGGTTGGTGTTACTCTTCTGTCCCTTCGGACTCTTCGTCGTGATCTTCACGTCGCTTGCCGGTATAGAAGCGCGCAAAGAAGACACCGACTTCAAACAGGCAATACATCGGGATTGCCAGCAGGGTTTGCGAAAAGACATCCGGCGGCGTTAACAGCATGCCCACAACAAACGCGCCCACCAGAATGTATGGCCGTTTTTTGCGTAAGTCATCCGGGGTGGTGATCCCCATCCAGCAGAGCAGCACGATGGCAACCGGTACCTCAAATGCCACGCCGAAGGCCATAAACAGCGCCATCACGAAGCTCAGATAACTGGCAATATCGGTGGAAACCTGGACCCCTACCGGCGCAGTATTTGCCAGGAAGCCAAAGGCCAGCGGGAAGACCACAAAGTAGGCAAAGGCCATGCCGATATAAAACAGCAGCGAGCTGGAAACCAGCAGCGGGATCACCAGGCGGCGTTCATGCTTATACAGCGCGGGGGCAATAAAGGCCCAGACCTGGTAGAGGATCACCGGCGCTGAGGCAATCAGCGAGACCCAGAAAGTCAGCTTGATCGGCGTGAAGAAGGGCGATGCCACGTCGGTGGCGATCATGGTTGCCCCGAGCGGCATCTGTTTAATCAGGGGGGCAGAGACCACCTGATAGATGTCGTTGGCAAAATAGACCAGGCATAAAAAAATGAGCAAAACCGCAATAATGCAGTTCAGCAGGCGTTTACGCAGCTCGATCAGGTGCGTAATCAGCGGTTGAGTTTCATCTACTGCCATGTTTACGCTTTATCACTCGACGAGGGGGACGCGGCAGCCGCGGGTGCAGGCTTTTTGTCTGCGGACGCTGGCGTCGTTTCTTGTTTGGGGATCACCGGCTCGGCTGGCGCCTGTTCGGGCGCGGTAGCCTGATGCTCAGCAGTGGCAGGCGTCACGCCTTCATGCTGCGCTTCGTTATCTTTGACCAGCGGGTTGCGAATGGTATTGGCTTCGTCGCTCGCTTTTTCCGGATCGTTGACGCTGTAGGAGCGCTTCATGGATTCCGCCGCTTCACGCAGTTCGTCCATCGAGGCTTTCAGTTCCGGCGTCAGGTTATCCAGGCTCGCCTTTTCAACTTTTTTCAGGCTGTCCTGAAACTCCTGCAGCTTAAGCTCTTGCGCCAGCTCATTTTGCACCGTTGTCGCCAGCGACCGTAGCGCACGCACCCAGCCTGCAACCGTTTTTACCGCCACAGGCAGACGTTGTGGCCCCAGGACAATGAGGCCAATCACGAAGACCAGCAGCAGTTCACTAAAACCGATATCGAACACGAATTACACCTGCTCGTTATCGTGGCGTTTAGCATTTTCCTTTTTGGCGTCGTCTTGTTTATCGGCGATAGTTTTAGCAGTGAAATCCGCATCCTGGCTGGATTTATCCTGCTTCTCGTCATCATCTTTGATCGCTTTCTTGAAGCCTTTGATGGACGCACCGAGATCGGAACCGATAGAACCGAGTTTTTTGGTACCGAACAGCAGCACGACGATGACGGCAATGATCAACAATTGCCAGATACTGATACCACCCATACATCTTCCCCAGTTAGAGATGATTAATTAAACAGGCCGCATTATACGTTATGCGGCCCTGCTAGTGCGACGCAATTCAGCGCGTTCTGCGCCATCCGGCTATCCAGACAACCACGCCACCCGCCATCAACCAGGCGGGCATAAGCTCCCACTCAGGACGATTGATCAGCAGCAGCGTGCCGCTTAACAACAGTGTTGCTCCAATGCCAAACAGATACCGGGACTGCCCCTGACGCACATGGTTGGTTTGCAACTCGCGGGCAATTTTATCCACGCTGTGTTGCAAGTTTTTGCTCTGACGCAAACTGTCGTACACCAGTTCCGGAATTTCGGGCATTTTTTCAATCCAGAACGGGGCTTTCTCTTTCAGAGAGCGCACCAGCGCGGGAAGACCCACCTGGTCTTTAATCCACGACTCAAGGAAAGGTTTTGCCGTTTTCCATAAGTCTAACTGAGGATAGAGCTGTCTCCCCACCCCCTCAACGTAAAGTAATGTTTTCTGGAGTAAAACTAACTGCGGCTGCACTTCCATATTGAAGCGTCGGGCGGTATTGAACAGGTTCAGCAGCACATGGCCGAACGAAATCTCCGCCAGTGGCTTCTCGAAGATGGGCTCACAGACCGTACGAATGGCGAACTCAAACTCTTCAACGTTGGTATCCAGCGGAACCCAGCCGGAATCAACGTGCAGCTCGGCCACTTTGCGGTAATCGCGGTTAAAGAAGGCGATAAAGTTCTCGGCCAGATAGCGCTTATCTTCTTTGTTCAGCGAGCCGACGATACCGCAATCGATGCCGATATACTGTGGATCTTCGGGATGCTCGTAGCTGACAAAGATATTGCCCGGGTGCATGTCGGCGTGGAAGAAGCTGTCGCGGAACACCTGGGTAAAGAAGACCTGCACGCCACGCTCGGCCAGCAGCTTCATGTTGGTGCCCTGCTTTTCCAGGGTCGCGACGTCGGAGACCGGGATCCCGTAGATGCGCTCCATCACCATCATGTCCTGGCTGCAATAGTCGGAATAGACTTCCGGCACATACAGCATCGGGCTGTTTTCAAAGTTGCGGCGCAGCTGGATGGCGTTCGCCGATTCACGCAGCAGGTTCAGCTCATCAATCAGCGTTTTTTCATACTCGCGTACCACTTCCATCGGACGCAGACGGCGTCCATCAGGCAGCAGACGTGGCACCCAGCGGGCCAGGCGGTAGATGAGTTTCATGTCGGCGCGGATGATCGGCAGAATATCCGGGCGGATCACCTTAATGACCACCTCTTTGCCGTTCTCTTTCAGCCGTGCGGTGTGAACCTGAGCAATGGAGGCCGAGGCCAGCGGCTGGATGTCAAAATCATCGAACCAGGTCTCAACCGGGAGATCGCCCATCGCTTTTTCAATCTGCTGCTTTGCCAGCTTACCGTCGAACGGGGCGACTTTATCCTGCAGCAGTGCCAGCTGATCGGCGATCGCGGGCGGGAACAGGTCACGACGGGTGGAGAGCATCTGGCCGAACTTGATCCAGACCGGGCCCAGCTCCTGAAGCGCCAACCGCAGTCGTTCACCGAGCAGCTTGTCCTGATGGCGATTAGGCATCCAGAATAGCGTCCGCCGCCAGAGGCGCAGCGGCATAGTGAGGCGCATTCGGGGGATTAGCTCATCGAGCCCGTAGCTCAAAAAGGTGCGGATGATAAAGTAGAGGCGCCGAATTTCACCAGGCGTCATTTGCCCTCCAGTTTTTCAAGCCGTTTTGTCAGTGCATCAACCGCACGCTCAACCGCGGCGGTCTCTTCTGCAAACCATGCTGCTTCCAGTGGACCTGGCGCCATGCGCCACTCCTCGGTAAGCACTTCCCCGGCGTAGCGCTGCTGGCGCTGAAAACCTTTCTTCAGGAACGAGGCGCCGCCGCGCAGTACTTTACTGATCCCCTCGGCGGCAATATCGCCAGTCCAGGGAGCCAGCAATTCTGCCGGGTCGAACTCGGCCAGATCGGCCAGTGAGACAAAGTTTTGTACCACCTGGATATCGCCTTCGACCTCCAGCTCGCCGCTGCGGATCAGGGCAGTGAGTTGCTGGCGATCGCGCAGTTTGGGCAGCGTGCTCATATGGGTGATGACGGAGCAGTCGGCCTCGCCTTCCCACTCACCGAGCACGTCGAGCTGGCGCTCGCTGAATACCAGCACCAGCGGGGTCGAAAACTCTTTTAATACCACCCGCAGCACTTTGCCGTTCAGACGCTGACGCGCCGTTTTCAGCGCAGGAGACCGGTACAGAAAGGTATTGAGTACGTTTTCCACACCGGCTGTGATCAAGGGTTTAAACGGCATTCGCCACCTCCACTCAGAACTTATAACCGCGATGCAGCGCGACAACGCCTGCCGTCATGTTGAAGTAATCAACATTGTCAAAGCCTGCATCCTGCATCATGGCTTTTAAGGTGTCCTGATTCGGGTGCATACGGATCGATTCGGCCAGATAGCGATAGCTGTCAGCGTCGTTGGCAACCATCTCGCCAATGCGTGGCAGGATGTGGAATGAATAGGCGTCGTAGGCTTTGCTCAGCGGCTCAATAATCGGTTTGGAGAACTCCAGCACCAGCAGACGTCCACCCGGTTTCAGCACACGGTACATGGAACGCAGCGCTTTCTCTTTGTCGGTGACGTTACGCAGACCGAAAGAGATGGTGATGCAGTCAAAAGTGTTATCCGGGAAAGGCAGCGCTTCAGCGTTCGCCTGGACATATTCAACATTGCCGACCACGCCAATATTGCGCAGCTTTTCACGCCCCATTTTCAGCATGGAGTCGTTGATATCAGCCAGCACAACGCGGCCCGTTTCGCCCACCAGACGCGAGAATTTCGCGGTCAGGTCGCCGGTGCCGCCAGCCAAATCCAGCACGGTTTGTCCACGACGTACGCCGCTACAGTCAATAGTGAAGCGCTTCCACAAGCGATGAATGCCGAATGACATCAGGTCATTCATTACATCGTACTTCGCCGCCACGGAATGGAATACGTGGGCCACCATGTCAGCTTTCTGCGCTTTAGCGACAGTCTGAAAGCCAAAGTGCGTTGTGTCTTGTGAATCTTCAACCATCTCAGAGCCTGCTTATCAGTCAAATGTTTGAGAAGTGTAACAGATTGGGCGCATTTGCCCTACGATTCAACCACCCCGGGAATAACGCTCCAGGGGGTCTGCCGACGCCTGAGCGCCTGCTAAGGTATTGTTTGTATTTTGAACGGGAGCATCACTGCGCAGCCGATATTCTTCATCTTGCGAGGTGGCCTGCTCGACCAATTCCGGATTAATCTCGCGTTTTACTTCCACGCCAAGGTCGCGGAACGATTCGGCCTGAGCCAGCAGGTTGCCGCGCCCGGAGGCCAGCTTTTTCATCGCCTGGCGGTAGTTATCCTGAGCGCGATCCAGGCTCTGCCCGACCGACGACATATCATCGACGAACAGGCGCATTTTGTCGTACAGGCGGCTGGCGCGATCGGCAATCTGCTGGGCATTACGGCTCTGATGCTCGTAGCGCCACAGATTCGCAATGGTGCGTAGCGCCACCAGCAGCGTGGTAGGGCTGACCAGCATAATGTTGTTTTTCAGCGCCTCGGAGATCAGCTCCGGCTGGCGATCCAGCGCCAGTAAGAAGGCTGGCTCAACCGGGATAAACATTAGCACATAGTCAAGCGAACGCAGGCCCGGCAGCTGCTGATAATCTTTACGCCCCAGCAGACGAATATGGTTACGCACCGAGGCGATATGCTCCTGCAGCGCCGCCTCGCGGGTGTAGTCGTCTTCGGCATTGAAGTAGCGCTCATAGGCCACCAGGGTCATTTTGGCGTCGATGACCACATCCTTATCCTGCGGCAGACGGACAATGACGTCGGGCTGCATTCGCGCGCGGGTCTCCGTTTCAATGCTCACCTGGGTTTGATATTCATGGCCTTCACGCAGGCCAGAGGCTTCCAGCACGCGGGTCAGGACCACCTCTCCCCAGTTTCCCTGGGTTTTATTGTCGCCTTTCAACGCCCGGGTGAGGTTGATCGCCTCCTGTGCCATTTGGGCATTCAGCTGCTGGAGGTTACGGATTTCATGGGCCAGCGTATGGCGCTCCCGCGCCTCCTGACCAAAGCTGTCCTGCACCTGACGGCGAAAGCCGTCCAGCTGTTCACGCAGGGGCGACAGCAGGCCGCTCAGGCTCTGGCGGTTTTGTTCATCGACGCGGCGGTTGCTCTGCTCAAAGATGCGGTTGGCGAGGTTTTCGAACTGCTCGCTCAGGCGCTGCTCGCTGTTCATCATCTGGCGGATTTTGTCTTCCGCATGCAGTTGGGTGGATTCCAGCCGGGTGGTCACTTCGCGCAGGTCGGCTTCCAGCGAGGTGTTGATATCCCGCAGATTGCGCAGCTCGTTGTTGAGCAGCTCGCATTCGTCGCGCCAGTGCCCGCTCTGGGCCATGCTCTGTCTTAATGCACTGAGATCGGCCACCATCTCTTCACGTTCGGCAAGCTGATCGGCCTTCTGCTGCGCATGCTGATAGCTGGCGAACAACCAGCCCACACCTACGCTGACCAGCGCAATAACGACATAAAAAAGGATGGAAATATCCACGACGCCCCCTGCATCAAGGTATGACCCGCACAAAATAGAATTGTGCTGTATAAACGTCCAGTTTGAAAAGGGTTTTCTGCGAGGCGCTACGCAAAGAAAAAGGCCGAACAGGTCGGCCTTTGGCATAGAAAAGGGGAAATTACAGCAGGCGGCGGGCCGCTTCCACCACGATTTTCACCGCGTGGCTTTCGGTCTGCTTCATGGTCTCGGCGTTCGGGATCTCTTGCTGGGTACGGTTAACGATCACACCTGCAACCATACCGGCACGCAGACCCTGGCTTGCGCACATGGTCAGCAGCGTGGCGGATTCCATTTCATAGTTCATCACGCCCATAGACTGCCACTCTTCCATCGAGCCTTTGAAACGGTTCACTACGCGACCAGAGAAGGTGTCGTAGCGCTCCTGGCCCGGGTAGAAGGTATCAGAGGAGGCGGTCACGCCAACGTGAGTCGTCGCGCCAACGGATTTCGCGGCTTCCACCAGCGCGGTGGTGCATTCGAAATCGGCTACTGCCGGGAACTCCATTGGGGCAAAGTGCAGGCTCGCGCCGTCCAGACGAACGGACGCGGTGGTGACCAGCACGTCGCCAACGTTGATATGCGGCTGGATCGCACCGGTAGTCCCGATACGCAGGAAAGTACGGATGCCCAGCTGCGCCAGCTCTTCAACGGCAATCGAGGTAGACGGGCCACCGATACCGGTAGAGCACACGATCACCGCTTTGCCATCCAGCTCTGCCCGCCAGGTCGTGAATTCGCGATGGGCTGCCAGCTTAACCGGCTTATCCATCAGCGCGGCGATCTTTTCCACACGCTCAGGGTCGCCAGGGACGATAGCGAGCGTAGCCCCTTGTAAATCATTTTTAGTGAGGCCGAGATGAAAAACATCAGACTTAGACATAGAAAACTCCTCTGTGGGTCAGTTTGTCAGCAGAAGCAAAGCGGTACTTTACCGAAGGAACCGGCTTGTTTTCGTGACGGGCATCACCATGAATAAAATTGATTGCAGTTAATTACCATGAAATAGTGATTAACATCACATTAACGAGTTATATCGTTATCTGTTGCACAAAAGATAGCCTGTTTCGGGCACTGTGGATTGTTAACCTGCGGACTATATTTACTTTTGTGCTAATTGGTACGGAGAATGCCATGACTGGAAAATCTGGATTTGCACCTGCTGCTGACCTGCAAGCCTCAACCGTTGTCACTACCCCCGACGAAGCCATTACTGCCGGGGAGACCTCCATTCCGACCCAGGGCGATAACATGCCCGCCTGGCATGCCCGGCCCAAAAATGCGCAAGGGGCATTGCCGATCGTCATTGTGATTCAGGAAATTTTCGGCGTGCATGAGCACATTCGCGATATCTGCCGCCGTCTGGCGCTGGAAGGCTATCTGGCCGTCGCGCCTGAGCTCTACTTCCGTCAGGGCGATCCGAACGATTACAACGACATTCCTACCCTGTTCAGCAATCTGGTGAGTAAAGTGCCGGACGCGCAGGTGCTGGCAGATCTCGACCACGTCGCCAACTGGGCGGCGCGTAATGGCGGAGATCCCCATCGTCTGCTGGCAACCGGCTTCTGCTGGGGCGGGCGTATCAGCTGGCTGTATGCCGCGCACAACCCACAGCTGAAAGCCGCCGTGGCATGGTATGGCAAGCTGGTGGGTGAAAAGACGCTGAATTCACCGAAGCATCCGGTCGATATTGCGACCGATTTGAGCGCGCCGGTCCTGGGGCTGTATGGCGCCGAGGATACCGGGATCCCGCTGGATACGGTAGAGACCATGCGCCATGCGCTACGCGCGGCAAACGCAACGGCAGAGATTGTGGTTTACCCGGGAGCCGGGCACGCCTTCAACGCCGATTATCGCCCGAGCTATCATGCGGAATCAGCCAAAGATGGCTGGCAGCGGATGCTGACGTGGTTCCAGCAGTACGGCGCTAAAAAAGGTTAAGCGGCTCACATTTCGCTACGCAAAGTGACGTGACTGTTTGACTTTTAAACACAATCTGGACGATATAAAACCCACAGGCGTGTAACTACGATCCGTAGGCAAGACCTGAACCCCCTCTCCGTTTTCGAGCGGAGAGGGGGTTCAGGTCTTTTTTTTTGCTCTGGAGACAGGGGCCAGAACATGAACCACTTGCAAACAGCGCTGGACATCATCGCCCTGGTCGGCGGTGCTGAGAATATCGAACATATCGAACACTGCTCCACCCGCTTGCGGCTGAGCCTGTATGACAACGGTAAGGTCAACGAAGCGGCGCTGGCAAAGGTCGACGGCGTACTGGGCGTGCGCGTGAACGTGCAGTGCCAGGTGATTATTGGTCACGACGTGGTGCAGGTCTTTGAGGCGGTGCGCTCGCTGGTGGGTTCACCTCAGGCGGACGGACAACATGCGCCTGCCAGAATCAGCCGTGGCGCGCAGATTGTCGATTTCGTGATCAGCGTTTTTCAGCCGCTGGTGCCGGCCATTGCCGGTGGCGGCGTCCTGAAATCGTTGCTGCTGTTGCTGGACGTCATGGGCTGGCTCAGCCGCGACAGCTCGACATACAAAGTCCTGGATAATATCGGCTCCGCGCCGCTCTACTTCCTGCCTATCCTGGTGGCGATCACCACGGCGATGAAGCTCAAGGTGAACGTGCTGGTTGCCGTCTCGGCAGTTTCCGTGATGGTGCTGCCAGCGATGACCAAACAGCTGGCCGACGGGACGGTGTTTATGTCGTTCGATCTGCGCAACGTGGCCTACGCCTCGCAGGTCTTCCCCGCCATTCTGTGCGTGCTGTTTTATGCCCAGACGGAGAAGTTGTTCAACCGCTATTCCCCCGGCGCGTTGCGTATTTTCCTCTCGCCGATGCTCTCTCTGCTGGTGACGGTCCCCGTCACGCTGCTGATCCTGGGGCCGCTGGGCTACGAACTGGGTGCCGGACTGGCAATGGTGATTTTATGGCTGTACGGCAAACTTGGTTTTGTGGCAACGGGGCTGCTGGCCGCCGCCCTGCCCTTTATGGTCGCCGCCGGGATGCACAAGCCGATGCTGCCCTACGCCGTGGCCTCCATGAGCCAGTTTGGGCGAGAAATGCTCTATCTGCCCGCGTCGCTGGCGCACAACATTGCCGAGTCCGGCGCCTGTCTGGCGATTGCGCTTAAAAGCAAAGATAAAGTACTGAAATCCACCGCTTTCTCCGCCGGGATCTCGGCTCTGTTCGGCATTACCGAACCGGCGTTGTATGGCGTCACCCTGCTGAACAAAAAAGCGCTCTACAGCGTGATCCTCGGCAGTATTGTCGGCGGGGCCTTTATCGGCTGGATGGCGATTCAGGCCTTTGCCCTCGTCGGCCCTGGCCTGGCCAGCATCTCAATGTTTGTCTCCCCGGATAACGCCATGAACATCGTCTGGGCCTTCGCCGGGGCGGGGTTATCCTTTGCCGTGGCCTTTATCAGCGCCCTGCTGCTGTGGCGCGATAAAGCGGTTGAAAGCACCGACGCGCTGAGCTTTACCCGCCCGGTTAAGGGACAGATCATCCCGCTTGAAAAGGTTAACGATGACGTCTTCTCCCGCAAAATCATGGGCGACGGGATTGCGATTATTCCTTCCCAGGGCGTGCTGCGAGCCCCGGCGGATGGAACCATTATGAACGTGTTTGATAGCGGCCACGCGCTGAGCCTGCTCACCGACGCGGGCGTCGAGCTGATTTTCCATATCGGCATCGACACCATCAGGCTGCAGGGCGAAGGCTTCTCCCCACGGGTAGTAGAGGGTCAGCACGTGAAGAGCGGCGACACGCTGATTGAATTTTCACTCGATACCATTGCTGCCGCCGGGCTCGATCCGGTGGTGATGATGGTGGTCACTAACGGCGAACGCTTTTCGCTGACACCAGGTAATACCGACGATAAGAATCCAGACCCGCATATCATCATGACGCTTAAGGAGTCCGTGTAATGGAGAAATCCCTCCCGTTTCCGCAAGGTTTTTTATGGGGTGGCGCTATAGCCGCCAATCAGGCCGAAGGGGCATGGAATGTGGATGGCAAAGGGCCGTCCGTTGCTGACGCCATCACCTGGAAGCCCAACCTGTCCCTGAAGGATTACAGCGGCCATATGGCGCTGACCGACGAGAACATTCGCGACGCGTTTGAAGGTAAAAATGACGCGCTCTACCCGAAACGTCGCGGCATCGATTTTTATCATCACTATAAGGACGATATCGCCCTGTTTGCTGAGATGGGCTATACCGTGCTACGGGTATCGATCGCCTGGTCACGTATCTTCCCGACCGGTGAAGGCGCCGCGCCAAACGAGGCGGGTCTGCAGTTTTATGAAGAGATGTTCCGCGAACTGCGTCGCCATAACATCGAGCCGCTGGTGACCCTCTCCCACTACGAAATGCCGCTGGCCCTGAGTGAAAAATATAACGGCTGGGTGCACCGCAACGTGGTGGATGCCTTCGTGCGCTTCAGCAACGTCTGTTTCGACCGCTACAAAGATCTGGTCCGCTACTGGCTGACGTTTAATGAGATCGACAGTATCCATCGTCATCCGTTTACCACGGCGGGCATCCGGGAAGAGAAAAGCGCGCCGGGCAAAGCCCAGCAGGATATCTACCAGGGGCTACATCACCAGTTTGTCGCCTCGGCGCTGGTGACGCGCGACTGCCACGCCAAAATCCCGGGCAGCCAGGTCGGGTGCATGCTGACCAAACTCACTACCTACCCCCACAGCTGCCGTCCGGAAGATGTGGAAGCAACGCTGAAGAAGAATCTGGAGAACTACTTCTACGCCGATGTGCAGGTATTTGGCGAATATCCGCCGCTGATCCTGCGCGATCTGGCCCGTCGGGACATCCAGATCGCGATGCAGGCCGACGATCAGCGCATTTTAAAGGATCATACCGTCGACTTTGTCTCTTTTAGCTACTACATGTCGATGACCGAATCGACCCAGCCAGACGTGGAGCGCATCCCGGGAAATACCGTTCTCGGGGTGAAAAACCCGTACCTGCCGGCCTCCGAGTGGGGCTGGCAGATTGACCCTGTCGGGCTGAAAATCTCTCTGCTGGAGCTGTACGACCGCTACCAGAAGCCGCTATTTATCGTGGAGAACGGCCTCGGCGCGAAGGATGTGGTGGAAAACGGCGAGATCCACGACAGCTACCGCATCGACTATTTCCGCGCCCACTTCGAGCAAACGTTGGCAGCTATAAATGAAGGGGTGGATGTGATGGGATTCACCACCTGGGGATGCATCGACATTATCAGTGCGGGCACCTCGCAAATGTCCAAGCGCTACGGTTTTATCTATGTCGATCAGGACGATGAAGGCAACGGCACGCTGAAGCGTCTGAAAAAAGAGTCCTTCTGGTGGTACAAAAAAGTGATCGCCAGCAATGGCGCAGACATGAGCTAACCGGCCATGCCGCAGGAATAACCGTGATAACGATAAAAAAGTCGCTTAATAACAGTATGCTGCTGGTCGACAACGACCAGCGGGAGATGATTTTGTTCGGCAAGGGGATCGGCTTTGGCGCGAAACCCGGCACTCACATCGACCTGGCGCAGGTGGAGAAGGTCTTCCTGCCCCTGAGCGATCTCAAATCCCGCCATTTTTTATCCCTGACGGACACCATTCCTGCGGCGTTCTTCGGCATTAGCCATGAAATTCTTATCCTCGCGCGCAGTCTGTGCGGGGATAAGCTCAATTCCGTATTGCTCTTTACCCTTGCAGAGCATCTGCACTTTGCAGTGGAGCGCAGCCGGAGCGGGCAGACGATCCTCAATAAGCTGAGCTGGGAAGTGAAGCGCTACTACCCCCAGGAGTACAGCGTAGGGTTGCAGGCGCGCGCCCAGGTGAACGAAAAGTTTGAGGTCGAATTACCCGAAGAAGAGGCGGTGAACATCGCCTTTCATCTGATCAACGCCAGCAGCCAGGACGACGACAGCACCGCCCACCAGCAGGTTGAACTGGTCAACCGCATCGCCGATATCGTGCGCTACAAGCTGGGCAAGACTATCGATACGCAGTCGGTGAACTACATGCGCTTTATCACCCATCTGCGCTATTTTGCCGAGCGGGTACTGGCTGGGAAAATAGCGCTTACTGAGACCGACGATTTTTATCAGGAACTGATGCGCCACCGCCCGGACGCGATGACCGTAGCCTGGGCGATCCGCGACTACGTGCAGGATAAGTATCAGCTCACCCTCCCGAAAGATGAGCTGACGTGGTTGAGCATTCATATTAGCCGGTTGATGGACGGGCAGTAAATTGCCCGGTGGTGGCTGCGCCTTACCGGGCCTACAAATGACACTACATCGAGTGTCGGGGTTAACCCTTTTCACCTCCTGATTTGTGATGCTTCACCAAGAACAAACGCTTTAGGAAATTAACCATACTTTTATCGTTTCCTGTTCTGTATGCCGGGCGTAAGCTGGATTTAATATCCATCGTTAAAACAGGAGGTTATAAGATGGCTATACCGGTCTATCTTTGGTTAACAGACTACGCAGGGAATCAGGTTAAAGGTTCCGTTGATATACGAGGAAGAGAAGGCAGCATTGAGATTATAGAGTTTATGCATTCTGTCGATCTGCCGACGGACAATCTTACAGGTAAAATTACTGGCAAACGTATCCATGGTGACTTTGCTTTAATCAAAGAAATAGATAGTTCATCGCCTTACCTTTATAAAGGCGTATCTACTGGTAAAACCTTTAAGCAAGCAGAACTTAAATTCTATCGTATAAATCATAATGGTCAGGAAGAAGAATATTTCCGTATAACGATGGAAAATGTCAGGGTTAATGGAATAGAACCATTAATGTTCGACATTAAAAACCCCACCTTTGAAAGGCACAATCACCTTGAAGCCTTTTATTTAGCTTACGAGATAATCACATGGCACTATCTGGATGGAAATATTATTCATACAGACAGATGGGATGCTGAGCAGGAGGCTGTAGTATGACGTGGGTTTATAAAGTAAGTTCGCACTCTTTTTATCTGGATGGCACTTATCAGTTTGATGGTCAGTATGCAGGAAGACCTGGGTTTAAAAACGACTCGGCAAATGAATGCGTAAAAAACAAAGGCCCGTTACCAAGAGGGACTTATACAATAGGGCCCGCCTTCTATCACCCAAAAACCAAAGCATGGACAATGAGATTAACGCCTTATGCCGGTATCGACATGTGTGGTCGGGATGGCTTTATGATACATGGTGAAAGTTCAGCGCATCCGGGAGAAGCATCCGATGGCTGTATCATTCTGAATTTATCCAGTCGTAAAATTATTGCCGCAAGCAATGATAAAATATTAGTTGTGGAGGATTAAATGTTAAAAAAACAACTCCTCTGGATAATGATAATAGTTCCGTTGCTCGCAGAGGCACAGAACAAGGGGTGTGCTATTGTCGGCGCCTCAATGGAAGAAGCTTTATTTGACGCTGTTTCAAGAGATCTTCAAATCGATACGTCGACCATTCTGAGGGAAAAAACGATTGTTAACGTTATCGACACCTCTCCCGTATCAAAACTGTACGCAAGATCGTTAGCTAAAATCGATTATGAAATCGCCAAGGCACAGGGTAAAGCGACAATACCTGAAAATGCTTACTTTGACAGTTATTATGAAAATCATACGCAATCGCTAACAGCCAAATACATTTATATTAATAAGGAGATGAAGAAAAATGTATTTATTGCCTCCAGCCTTATGAACAAAGATGAATGTTCTGTCAGGTTTAATGGTTATATTACGCTTTCAAGGGAATTTTAATTTTCAGTAAGGCTTAACGTAGGCCGGGCAAGCGTCAGCGCTGCCCGGCAATCGTGCGCAGAATTAACCCTGACGCAAATTCTGCGCCGCCTTAACCATATTCGCCAGCGCGGCGCGGGTCTCCGGCCAGCCGCGGGTTTTGAGACCGCAGTCCGGGTTCACCCACAGGCGTTCTGCCGGGATACGCTGGGCCGCTTTTTGCAGCAGAGCTTCAATCCACTCCACGCTCGGGACGTTCGGGGAGTGAATGTCGTACACCCCCGGCCCGATTTCGTTCGGGTAGTCGAACTCTTCAAACGACTCCAGCAGTTCCATGTCGGAACGTGACGTCTCGATGGTGATCACGTCGGCATCCAGCGCCGCGATGGAATCCATAATGTCGTTAAACTCGCAGTAACACATGTGAGTGTGGATCTGGGTGTCATCCTTCGCAACGGCGGCGTTAATGCGGAAAGCTTCCACGCCCCACGCCAGGTAGGCATCCCAGTCGCTGCGACGCAGCGGCAGGCCCTCCCGCAATGCCGGTTCGTCAATCTGGATGATGCCGATGCCCGCGGCTTCCAGATCCGCTACTTCATCCCGCAGTGCCAGGGCAATCTGTTTAGCGATGGTTTCACGGGTCACGTCTTCGCGCGGGAAGGACCAGCAGAGGATGGTCACCGGACCGGTCAGCATGCCTTTAACCGGCTTGTCAGTCAGGGACTGGGCGTACTTCGCCCACTCCACGGTGATCGCTTCCGGACGGCTGACGTCACCGATCACCACCGGCGGCTTCACGCAGCGGGAGCCATAGCTCTGCACCCAGCCGTTCTGGGTAAAGACGAACCCGTCCAGATGCTCGCCGAAATACTCCACCATGTCGTTACGCTCGGCTTCACCGTGGACCAGCACGTCGAGACCTAAACGCTCCTGCTCCACAATCGCCTGTTTGATATGTTCGGCGATGCCGGTGCGGTAGTTATTTGCGTCCAGATTACCCTTTTTGAAGTCCAGACGCAGGCCGCGGATCTCGGTGGTCTGCGGGAAGGAGCCGATGGTGGTGGTCGGCCAGGCAGGCAGGTTAAAGCGCGCACGCTGGGCTTCGGCCCGAACCTCATAGGCGCTTTGACGCTGGCTGTCCCGGGCGGTAATGGCCGCCAGACGTTTTTCCACCGCCGGGTTGTGGACGCGGGCCGAGTGACGACGGGCCTGGATCGGGGCACTCCATTCGGTAATCGCCGCCGTGTCGCCACTATTCAGCGCATCGCGCAGCAGGGCCAGCTCTTCACATTTTTGCAGGGCAAAGGCAAACCAGCTCTTCACTTCCGCATCCAGCCGGGTTTCAACGCTCAGGTCGATGGGGCTGTGCAGTAGGGAACAGGATGAGGCCACCCACAGCTCGCGTTTTCCGACAATGTTTTTGATCTGTCCATATTTCTTAGTAAGGTCGGCGCGCCAGACGTTACGCCCGTTCACCAGCCCGGCAGAGAGCAGCCAGTCGGACGGCAGGCGTTTGTGCAGTTCCGCCACCTCATCGTTGCCGTGGACCAGGTCCACGTGCAGGCCCTGCACCGGCAGCGCGGTGATGGTGTCGAGGTTGGGCGTGACGCCTTCAAAATAGGTGGTCAGCAGCAGCTTCACCTGGCCCGCCAGGGCGTCATACGCCGGTTTGAACGCCTCCAGCCACGCCTGCGGCAGCTCCAGTACCAGCGCTGGTTCGTCGATCTGCACCCACTCAACGCCGCGTTTTGCCAGCTCGCCCAGCACCTGCTGGTACACCGGCAGGATGTCATTCAGCAGGCTCAGGCGGTCAAACTGCTCGCCCTTCACTTTTCCCAGCCACAGATACGTCACCGGGCCCAGCAGGACAGGTTTGATCTGGTGGCCCAGCGCCTGCGCTTCGTCCACCTCATCCAGCAGCTGGGTCCAGGTCAGTGTGAACTGCTGGCCTTTGACGAACTCCGGCACCATGTAGTGATAGTTAGTGTTAAACCATTTGGTCATTTCTGCTGCCGCCGCGGGCTCACCGGTCGGCGCACGACCACGGCCAATGCGGAACAGGGTGTCGATATCCACCGATCCATCGTTGTTCTGATGACGAGCCGGCACGTTGCCAAGCAGCAGGCTGGTGGTCAGAACATGGTCGTACCAGGCGAAATCGCCCACCGGGAGCAGATCCACACCCGCCTGCTTCTGCTGGTCCCAGTGACGGGCGCGCAGTTCGCGACCCACCGCCAGCAGTTCGTCACGGGTGGTATTGCCCGCCCAGTAGCTCTCTTGTGCTTTTTTCAGTTCGCGGCGAAGGCCGACGCGTGGGAAACCGAGGGTGTGGTTACGAATTGTCATGATGTGCCCCTTATGGAATTTTCAGGATTTAGACGTCCAGATGTTTACACTTCCATATTGTAAAGGTACTGTATATTCCTCAAGCGCAAATTGCTCATGGCGAAGTGAAGGACTTTCATGATCGAGATAAAACACCTGAAAACGCTACAAGCGTTGCGGAACTGCGGTTCTCTCGCGGCGGCGGCGGCCACGCTGCACCAGACGCAATCCGCCCTTTCACACCAGTTCAGCGATCTGGAACAACGCCTTGGCTTCCGTCTGTTTGTGCGTAAGAGTCAGCCGCTGCGCTTTACGCCGCAGGGGGAGATCCTGCTGCAGCTGGCTAATCAGGTGCTGCCGCAGATCGCCAGCGCGCTGCAGGCCTGCCATGAGCCGCAGCAGAGTAAACTGCGCATCGCCATTGAGTGTCACAGCTGTATTCAGTGGCTGACCCCCGCGCTTGAGAACTTCCGTCAGAAGTGGCCGCAGGTGGAGATGGACTTTAACTCCGGCGTGACTTTTGACCCGCAGCCGTCCCTCATACAGGGCGAGCTGGATCTGGTGATGACCTCGGACATTCTGCCTCGCAGCGGTCTGCACTATTCCCCGATGTTTGATTTTGAAGTGCGTCTGGTGCTGGCCCCGGATCATCCTCTGGCCGCGAAAACGCGCATCACGCCGGAAGATCTGGCGACGGAAACGCTGCTGATCTACCCGGTGCAGCGCAGTCGTCTGGATATCTGGCGTCACTTCCTGCAACCGGCAGGCATCAGTCCGCAGCTGAAAAGCGTGGATAACACCCTGCTGTTGATTCAGATGGTAGCGGCCAGAATGGGCATCGCGGCGCTGCCGCACTGGGTGGTGGAGAGTTTCGAACGCCAGGGTCTGGTGGTGACCAAGACCCTGGGCGAGGGATTGTGGAGCCGGCTGTACTCTGCTGTGCGTGATGGCGAGCAGCGTCAACCGGTTACCGAGGCCTTTATTCGCTCAGCGCGGAACCACGCCTGCGACCATCTGCCGTTTGTGCGGAGCGCGGAGCGACCCAACGGCGATGTACCCACAGTGAAGCCAGGATCACCGTCCCCCCAATAATAAAGCTCGGCCAGTGCGGTTGTTCCTGCCAGATGGCGAGGTTCACCAGCAGGCCCGCAGGGACGTGGACGTTGTTCATGATCCCCAGCGTCCCGGCGTCCACCTGCGTGGCGCCGTAGTTCCACATAAAGTAACCCAGCCCCGATGCCACGACCCCCAGCCAGATCAGCACGCTCCACTGCAGCGTGGTGGTCGGCAGCTTCTGCGGATTTCCCAGCATGAACCACGCCACCACCGCCACGATCGCCGCCCCCATATAGAACCAGGCAAAGGCGTTGTGCTGCGGCATCGGTCGGGTTTCCATCAGGCGTTTATAGCCCACCATGCCGATCGCAAAGCTGATATTGGCGAGCTGGACGAACATCAGCCCGGTCCAGAAGTGATCGCTCACTTTGTCGTAGCGAATAATTGCCGCGCCCGCCACCGCCAGCGCCGCGCTCAGCAGGTAGCCCCAGCGCAAGCGGCGCTTGCTCAGCAGATCGTAAATCAGGGTGATGTAGAGCGGCGTCAGGACGGTAAAGAGCAGGAATTCCGATACTGACAGGTAGACGTACGCCCGGAAGCTGAACAGGTACATGATGCCAAGCTGCATCGCCCCCACCAGCATATAGAGCAGAATGGTTTTCAGCGTTTGCCCGCGCGTACGCAGGAACGGCAGGAACACCAGCGCTGCCAGCCCGACGCGCATCAGCACCGAGAAGTAGCTGTCGACCTGCCCGGCAAGGTATTCGCCGATCAGGCTAAAGGAGAAGGCCCACAGGATAGTGGTGATGGTGAGTAGCGCCACAATGCTTGTCTCTCTGAAAGATGGACAGGCATTGTAGCGAACTCTTCGGTTGACAACTGAACGTTAAACAACCAAATGAAGATTATTCAAGGAACAGCTTCCGCAAGTATTTTGGCACCGCGTTGTCCGCGTTGGTGCCGATCACTTCCAGCTCCGGGTGCAGGTCTTTCAGGCGCTGATGGGCGTTTTCCATGATGCAGCCTTTACCCGCCATGGAGAGCATTTCGGCGTCGTTCATGCCGTCGCCAAAGGCGATGCAGTCCTGCAGGTTAAAGCCCAGACGTTTGGCCACAGCTTCGAGGGCATGGCCCTTGGAGACGCCGCCAGCCATCACTTCCAGACAGGTCAGGGTGGAGAAACTGACGTTAACCCGGTCGCCCCAGCGCGCATTGATCGCCTGCTCCAGCGGCAGCAGCGCTTCATGGCTGTCGGTGGTGAAGAACACTTTGCTGATGCCTTCCGGCTCCAGCAGGCCCGGTTCATACAGCGAGTAGTTGAAGACCGCCTCTTTGAAGAAACGCATCTCGTCCGGGCGGTGACGGTTCATAAACCATTCATCATCGCGATAGACGTTGGTGATGATATCCGGGTTGTTATGCATGATCCCGAACAGATCGGTGGCGATGTCGCGATCGAGGTTGTGGGTAAAGATCAGATTCCCGTCCAGATCGTGCACGCGGGCACCGTTGGAGGTGATCATGTAAGATTTGATCTCCAGATTATCGCGGATCTGCCCCACATCAACGTGGTGGCGGCCGGTGGCGAAGACAAAATTCACGCCACGGGCAGTCAGGAGTTTTAAGGTCTCTTTCGCGTAAGGCGATAAAGTGTGGTCGGGAGAGAGCAGCGTGCCATCTAAATCAGACGCGACAACCTGGTACATAGGAAAATTTAACCTCTGGTGAATATCAGTTATGCCTGCCGAAAAAGTCGACGATGGCGTGGAGTGCGACTGAGCGCATGGCGTCCTTTTCGAAAAGGATCTCATGGTACGCGCCGTTTATGACCAGCGGTTGACCCCCTTCGCAAGGGTGACCGGCTGCGGCTCGCAGTTCACAAAAGCGGGTATGCATGCGGTTATCCACCACCCGCTCCTCTTCTGCCTGAAGGATAAGCGTGGGGGTGTCGTCCTGACCAGCGCCCGCCAGGGCCTCAACACCCGCCAGAATGCCTTCACGCACCCAATGGTAGGTGGGGCCCCCGACGCGTAAACGCGGTTCATCGGCATAAAAACGCAGATTACGGCGATAACGCTGCCGACTGTGGGTTAACACGTTAATGGCAAAGGGCAGCGCGCGCCAGCGCCCGGTGCCGATGGCATAGCCTTCACGAATGCGCTGATGGCCCTCAGCCCAGTCGAGAATATGACGTACCATCCAGTCCGGGAAGCGCATGACGATCCCAAACATCGGGGCGCTCAGGGCAATGGCATCACACTGGTGCTGCGGGTGGCGCTGTAAAAACAGCGTGGCGATTGCGCCGCCCATTGAGTGCGCCAGGATAAACCGTTTTCGCCACGGACCGGGCTGCACTTCCTGCTGCCAGAAGGCGGCAAAATCATCGACGTAATCGCTGAACTGACCCACATGGCCGCGGTGCGTGTCGGACAACATCCGCCCGGAACGCCCCTGACCGCGGTGGTCGATAATCAGCACGTCATAACCCAGCCGGAAAAGATCGTATGCCAGCTCGGCATACTTAACGTAACTTTCAATCCGGCCAGGGCAGATCACAATCACCGAATCGTGGGCTTCAGCCCGAAAACGAACAAAGCGCACAGGAACATCATCGACGCCTGTGAAACCGCCTTCCTCGCGCTGGCGCCAGAAATCAGTTAGCGGCCCCATAGAGAAAGCAGCAAAAGCCTTTTCTCGCGTTTCCCAGTCCTTATTCTGCTCAAACATCGGGTTTACGCCCCTGTAAGCCAAGGAATATCGTTTTTTCGTGACAGGTCGTAAAATGACGCAACATTAGCGTATTGTGGCATAAAAATAGACGATTCGGGAGCTTCAAATGACCTTCGAGTGGTGGTTCGCTTACCTGCTGACATCCATTATCCTCAGCCTTTCGCCGGGCTCCGGGGCCATCAATACCATGACCACCGCCATGAACCACGGCTATCGCGGCGCAGCCGCGTCCATTGCCGGATTGCAGACCGGGCTGGGTATTCACATCGTGCTGGTGGGTATAGGGCTCGGCACACTCTTCTCCCGCTCGGTGCTGGCCTTTGAGGTGCTGAAATGGGCCGGTGCGGCCTACCTTATCTGGCTGGGCATCCAGCAGTGGCGCGCCGCGGGTGCCCTGGATCTGAATACGCTTGCTCAAACCCAGAGCCGGGGCCGCCTGTTTAAGCGCGCGGTGTTTGTGAACCTGACCAACCCGAAAAGCATCGTCTTTCTGGCAGCCCTGTTTCCACAGTTCATCGTGCCGCATCAGCCGCAGATTATGCAGTACGTGGTGCTCGGCGTGACCACCATTGTGGTCGATATTATTGTGATGATTGGCTATGCGACGCTGGCCACGCGGATTGCGACATGGATTAAAGGGCCTCGTCAGATGAAGGCCCTGAATAAAGTGTTCGGTTCGCTGTTTATGCTGGTCGGTGCGCTGCTGGCATCAGCCAGGCACGCTTAACGGGACAGGATCAGGTGAATACCGAAGCCGGCGAATAACGCGCCGGCAACGCCGTCAATCCACTTCGCCAGACGTTGATAACCGCGACGCATCGACGGAAGCGCAAACAGGCTCGCTACCACCGTAAACCAGGCGAAGGTTTCCAGTACGATAAGCAGGAAAATGCCCCAGCGTGCTCCGGCCCCGACCTCTTCGCCGACGAACAGTGAGAATACCGAGCCGAAATAGATAATCGCTTTTGGATTGGCAAGATTGGTCAGCAGCCCTTTCACAAAGCTACGCCCGCTGGCCGCCAGCTCCATTTTTGGCTCCGACGCCCCGGAGTCATCTTTCTTAAACGCCCCGCGCAGCATCTGATAGCCCATCCAGCACAGATACAGACCGCCGCCGACCATGATGATGTTGTGCAGCCAGGCCATTTTATCGAGGATCAGGTTCAGGCCCAGTAGCGCCAGCGCTGCCCAGACCATGACGCCAAGGGTAATGCCCAGCACGCCCATCATCGCCTCTTTACGGGAGCGACTCACCGCCGTTTGGGAGACAAAGAAAAAGTCAGGGCCAGGGCTCATCAGCGCCACGATGTGCACCAGCGCCACGGTCAGAAACAGGGTTAACATAATTAACTCGCGGGGAAATAGTTCAGGGAGTCATCATCCTGGCACTTTTTTGCCGGGCTGACTACTCCTCATCATCGCCATCCGTATGGGAACGAATCAGCGCCATAAACTCTTTACCAAAACGCTCGAGTTTACGCGTGCCAACGCCGTTGACGCTGAGCATTTCGCTGGCGCTGAGCGGCATCTGCTCGGCCATCTCGATCAGCGTCGCATCGTTAAATACCACATACGGCGGGATATTCTCTTCGTCCGCGATAGCTTTGCGCAGCTTACGCAGCTTGGCGAACAGTTTGCGATCGTAGTTGCCGCCGTAGGATTTCTGCATCACCCGTGGCTTGAGCGCTACCACGCGCGGCACGGCCAGCTGCAGCTCCACGACGCCGCGCAGCACCGGGCGGGCCGCTTCGGTGAGCTGCAGCGCGGAGTGCTGGGCGATGTTCTGGGTAGCAAAGCCGAGGTGGATCAGCTGACGGATGACGCTGACCCAGTGCTCATGGCTCTGATCGCGACCAATCCCGTAGACCGGCAGCTTGTCATGGCCCATCTCGCGGATACGCTGATTATTGGCGCCGCGCAGCACTTCCACCACATAGCCCATGCCGAAGCGTTGATTGACGCGGCCAATGGTGGAGAGCGCCTTACGCGCGTCCATCAGTCCGTCATACTGCTTCGGTGGATCGAGGCAGATATCGCAGTTGCCGCACGGCTCCTGACGTCCTTCGCCAAAATAGTTAAGCAGCACCAGACGGCGGCAGGTTTGCGCTTCGGCAAAGGCGCCCATCGCGTTGAGCTTATGGCGTTCGATATCCTGCAGCGCCCCCTGCGGTTTCTCTTCGAGGCAGCGACGCAGCCAGGCCATATCGGCCGGATCGTAGAACAGCATCGCTTCCGCAGGCAGGCCGTCACGTCCGGCGCGGCCCGTCTCCTGATAGTAGGATTCGATATTGCGCGGAATGTCGAAATGCACCACAAAGCGCACGTTCGGCTTGTTGATGCCCATCCCAAAGGCGACAGTTGCCACCACGATTTGCAGGTCGTCGCGCTGGAATTTCTCCTGCACGTCGGCGCGAATGTGGTTCTCAAGCCCGGCATGATAGGCCGCGGCGCTGAAGCCCCGGCTCTGCAGACGCGCGGCGGTGTCTTCCACCTTCGCCCGGCTGTTGCAGTAGATGATGCCCGACTTACCGCGCTGCTCCTGGACATAGCGCAGCAGCTGATCCAGCGGCTTGAATTTTTCCATCAGCATGTAGCGGATATTCGGGCGGTCGAAGCTGCTGACCTGAATCAGCGGATCGTTAAGCCCCAGCAGGCGCACAATGTCCTGTCGGGTGGTGTCGTCGGCGGTAGCGGTGAGCGCCATAAACGGCAGCTCGGGGAAACGCTGGCGCAGATGACCGAGGGCCGCGTACTCCGGACGGAAATCATGGCCCCACTGGGAAATACAGTGCGCTTCGTCCACCGCCAGCAGCACCGGGTTCCAGTGCGCCAGATGCTCAAGGAAGTTATCCAGCATCAGGCGTTCCGGGGCGATATACAGCAGACGCACCTGCCCGGTACGGCACCCGGCCATCACTTCCTGCTGCTGCTCGCGGGTTTGGGTGGAGTTGATACAGGCCGCCGCCACACCGTTCGCCAGCAGCTGGTCGACCTGATCTTTCATCAGCGAGATCAGCGGTGATACCACCACCGTCAGGCCGTTCATCACCAGCGCGGGAACCTGATAGCACAGCGATTTCCCACCGCCGGTCGGCATTACCACCAGACAGTCACGGCCCGCAAGGGCGGTGTTAATGATGGTTTCCTGGCCCGGGCGGAACTGCTGGTAGCCAAAGGTTTCATGCAAAACCTGTTTAGCCAGCAACTCCTGATTTACGACTTCCGCCTGCACCACATCAACCCCATTTGCCTGAAATAAAAACAGGCGCTATTTTCAGCGCCTGCGAGAGAAACTTCAACGTTTAAGACAAAAACATTCGAGGAGGCTAGAAAAGATCGTTCAGCATCACGCCTACACCGACGCGGGTCTGGTTGAAGTTGTAGTCGATCAGCGATTCGCCATAGCCGCTATACACCTGAGTATAGAGACGAACATGTTTGGTCAGCGGGTAGCTGACACCCATCTCCGCGCCGCCGTAGCCGGTATTCCAGTTGTACTGGCCCTTCACGCTAAGGACCGCTTCACCCAGCTGGTAGCCCACCCGCAGCTGGTAGTAGCCCATGTATTTGGTGATATCCGGGTTATCGTCGGTGTTACCCACCACATACCAGGGTTTGACCTCCACCAGCCAGTTACCGTTTTGCGCCATCAGGCGGGTATAGAGGCGGTTCCAGCTGCGCGACGTGGGGTCTGAGCGGCCGTTCGACATATGGTTATAGCCAAACTCCACGTCCCGCAGTGTCCAGCCTGCCAGCGAGTAATCGGTGGCGAAACCGAGGAACAGCTGTGGCTCATAGTTGGTCTCACGGAACGGCGATGATTCGTCGCTGTTCGACAGCTGCCACCAGGATTTTTGCGTGTAGGAGCCACCCAGAATCGAATTCGGCCCCAGAATGCCGCGCCACAGCGGGAAGGCGAGGCTCAGCTGAAACTTCACCTCATCTTTTTGCGAATCGTCGGCCCAGTCATAGGTGCGGATCGCCTCTTTATTGAGATCGCTGGTGGCGGTGTAGATGAGGTAGTTGCTGTCATAGGGATAGAGCGTAAAGGGATTATCGTGCTCTTCCAAAAGGTTAGCGATGATGCTGCCACGTACGGCAGGCACCCTCTGAGTTACCGCTTCCTGTGCGAACGCCACAGAGGGCAGCGTAACCGCCGCCAGGAATCCGGCCTGATAAATGCGCATCGGTGATGCTCTCCTGCTAAAGAGTTTTAATGAAGAATTATTTTGATCCCTTTTAACATATTTCAGTAATAGCCGCTTCACCTGCGCTCTGAATCTGGAAATTCACATTAATGAGGCATAAAATCAACAGCCTTATAACACTAAGGATGTGACGTGCTATGTCTGCCACGCTAACTGCCGACCAGGCCCTGAAGCTTGTCGGCGAGATCTTCGTCTACCATATGCCGTTCAACCGCGCGCTGGGGCTTGAGCTGGAGCGCTACGAGAAAGATTTTGCCCAACTGAGCTTTAACAACCAGCCGATGATGGTCGGTAACTGGGCGCAAAGCATTCTCCACGGCGGGGTGATCGCCTCTGCCCTCGACGTTGCCGCCGGTCTGGTTTGCGTCGGCAGCACCCTGACCCGCCACGACACCATCAACGAAGACGAGCTGCGCCAGCGCCTGTCGCGGATGGGCACCATCGATCTGCGCGTCGATTATCTGCGCCCCGGTCGCGGGAACCGCTTTACCGCCAGCAGCAGCCTGCTGCGGGCGGGCAATAAAGTCGCGGTCGCACGCGTGGAGCTGCATAACGAAGAGCAGGTTTATATCGCCAGCGCAACCGCCACTTATATGGTGGGTTGAGAGGGTAAAATCGGGTAAAATTGCGTTACTTTTTTGTAACGGATTTTCCTGATGGATGCTAAACAGACGCGGCAGGGCGTTTTACTCGCGCTTGCCGCCTATTTTATTTGGGGTATCGCGCCCGCCTACTTCAAGCTGATTCACTACGTTCCCGCTGACGAAATTCTTACCCACCGCGTGATCTGGTCGTTTTTCTTTATGGTGGCGCTGATGAGCGTAAGCCGCCAGTGGTCAGGGGTGAAAACCCTCCTGAAAACGCCGAAGAAAATTTTCCTGCTGGCCCTGTCTGCGGTACTGATTGGCGGCAACTGGCTGCTGTTTATCTGGTCGGTCAATAACCATCACATGCTGGAGGCGAGCCTCGGCTACTTCATTAACCCGCTGGTGAATATCGTGCTGGGGATGCTGTTCCTTGGCGAGCGCTTCCGTCGGATGCAGTGGCTGGCGGTGTTCCTCGCCCTCTGCGGCGTGCTGGTTCAGCTGTGGACCTTTGGCTCGCTACCGGTGATCGCCCTGGGGCTGGCGTTCAGCTTTGCTTTCTATGGCCTGGTGCGCAAGAAAATCGCCGTGGAAGCACAAACGGGGATGCTGTTTGAAACCCTGTGGCTGCTGCCAGTGGCCGCGATTTATCTGTTCGGCATTGCCGACAGCAGCACCAGCCATATGGGCAGTAATCCGTGGACGCTGAACCTGATGCTGATGGCGGCCGGTGTCGTCACCACCATCCCACTGCTGTGCTTTACCGGTGCGGCAACGCGCCTGCGCCTGTCGACGCTGGGCTTCTTCCAGTACATCGGTCCGACGCTAATGTTCCTGCTGGCGGTGCTATTCTACGGTGAAGTGCCGGGCGCGGATAAGATGGTGACCTTTACCTTTATCTGGGTGGCACTGGCGGTATTTGTTGCGGATGCGATTTATACCCAGCGCAGGACGCGCAAAGGGTTGTAGAACGAGGGAGGCCGGGTAGGCGTAGCCGCCACCCGGCGCAACACTTAAAGCCAGTTACGGCGCTTGAAGTAGAGATACGGCGCGAGACCGGCGAGCACCATAAAGACAATCGCCCCCGGATAACCAAAGCTCCATTTCAGCTCCGGCATAAACTCAAAGTTCATCCCGTAGCTGGAGGCCACCAGCGTTGGCGGCAGGAACACCACCGATACCACCGAGAAGATCTTGATGATGCGGTTCTGCTCGATGTTAATAAAGCCCATCGCCGCCTGCATCAGGAAGTTGACCTTCTGGAACAGGGATTCATTGTGCGGCAGCAGGGATTCGATATCGCGCAGGATCTCACGCGCCTGCTCCAGCTGACCACCCGGCAGACGCGCCTTGCGCACCAGGAAGTTCAGCGCGCGCTGGGTATCCATCAGACACAGGCGCACCTTCCAGCCGATATCTTCCAGCTCTGCCAGGGTCGAGAGCGCTTCGTCGTACTCATCGCCCTGATGGCCTTCCATGATCACCCGGCTCAGCTTTTCCAGATCGCTGTAGATGTTCTCAATCTCATCCGCCAGCTGTTCAATTTTGGTTTCAAACAGGTCGAGCAGCAGCTCATAGGCATTGCCGTCCACCATCGCCTGGCTACGGGCGCGCATACGGTAGAGACGGAACGCGGGCAGTTCACGCTCACGCAGGGTAAACAGGCGACCATCGCGGATGGTAAATGCGACGGTGGAGTTACCGGCGTGATCTTCCGCATCTTCGAAGAAGAAAAAGGAGTGGATGTGCAGACCGTCTTCGTCTTCGAAGAAACGGGCCGATGCCTCGATGTCTTCCAGTTCCGGGCGGGTGGCCAGGCTTTGTCCAAGCTCAGATTGTACGCGCAGGCGTTCGTCGTCGTCCGGCTCGACCAGATCCACCCAAACGGCATCAATGAGGGGTTGTGACTCTTCAGCTTCAAGCCGAATCAGTCGGTTCTTTTCCAGTTGAAATGCGCTCAGCATGACCGGGACTCCCAATGCAAAAAATATCGGACAGTTCGGTGGGCACACAGAAACAAATTGGGTTTCAGACCATTAAACAGCCTGACTCAGCGCGACGGGAATAACTGTCGCTGACAACCACTAAGGGCATCAGCGTGAGGAGATAGCCTTAGGAGTTGTTCCTGGATGACAGGGAATTGAGCCAGCATCTACTGGGTGTGTCCAAGGCGAATGTCCTCTTAGCGTAATCGTGCGCGCATGTTACGCCAGCAGTCACAGCGGCGTCAACACGCAACGAAACGCTGAAGAACTTTAAATGCCCTTCAGCGTTTAAGCCTGGCAGCTTATGAAAAAATAGTGATATTTTTCGGAAAGTTACACTGCTTCCAGCCGGGCATAAGCGGCCACCAGCCATTTGATCCCCTGCCCCTGGAATGCCACCTGCAGACGGCTGTGTTCCCCGCTGCCTTCCAGATTTACAATCGTGCCCTCTCCGAATTTGGCGTGGCGGACACGCTGGCCGAGTTTGAACCCGCTGTCGTTTTCTGAGATCGGTGCCCCCAGGCGCTGATGGCTCACCGGGCGGCTGATGCTGGCCCGCAGACGGACCTCCTCCACGCACGCTTCCGGCAGTTCGCCGACAAAACGCGACGGGCGGTGATACACCTCTTTGCCGTACAGACGACGGGTTTCGGCATAGGTCAGGGTCAGCTTTTGCATCGCACGAGTCACGCCGACGTAGGCCAGGCGACGCTCCTCTTCCAGACGACCGCCCTCATCCAGCGACATCTGGCTCGGGAACATCCCCTCCTCCATGCCGACGATAAACACCTGCGGGAACTCCAGCCCTTTGGCCGAGTGCAGGGTCATCAGCTGAACCGCATCCTGCCAGGTGTCGGCCTGCCCTTCGCCCGCTTCCAGCGCGGCATGGGACAGGAACGCCTGCAGCGGCATCAGATCTTCTTCTTCGTCGTTGTAGCTGAACTGGCGCGTAGCCGTCACCAGCTCCTCTAAGTTCTCGATACGGGTCTGCCCCTTCTCGCCCTTCTCCTGCTCGTACATCATGCGCAGGCCGGAGTCTTTGATCACCCGGTCGGTCTGAACGTGCAGCGGCATATCGGCGGTTTCCTGGGCCAGGGCTTCAATTAGCTCAAGGAAGCGTTGCAGGGCGCTGGCCGCACGTCCGGCGAGGGCCTTCTCCTGCAGCAGCTCGCGACACGCCTGCCACAGAGTCAGCTGACGATCGCGGGAGGTCTGGCGCACCACGTCGAGGGTGCGATCGCCGATGCCGCGGGTCGGGGTGTTAACCACGCGCTCAAAGGCCGCGTCGTCGTTACGGTTGGCAATCAGGCGCAGATAGGAGAGCGCGTCTTTGATTTCCTGGCGTTCGAAGAAGCGCATCCCGCCATAAATGCGGTACGGCATGCTGGCCTGCAGCAGCGCCTCTTCCAGCACGCGCGACTGGGCGTTGCTGCGATAGAGAATGGCGCACTTCTCCAGCGCGCCGCCGTTGTCCTGCCAGGTTTTGATCCGGTTCACCACGAAGCGGGCTTCATCCAGCTCGTTAAAGGCGCAGTAAAGCGAGATCGGCTCGCCGTCGATGCCCTCGGTCCACAGCTTTTTACCCAGACGGCCGTTGTTGTTTTCAATCAGGGCGTTAGCCGCGCTCAGGATGTTGTTGGTGGAGCGGTAGTTCTGTTCCAGGCGAATGGTTTCTGCGCCCGGGAAGTCCTTGAGGAAGCGCTGGATGTTTTCCACCTGCGCGCCACGCCAGCCGTAGATCGACTGGTCGTCGTCGCCAACGATCATCACCTTGCTGGAGTCGCCCGCCAGCATGCGGATCCATGCGTACTGAATGTTGTTGGTATCCTGGAACTCGTCCACCAGGATGTTGGTAAAGCGCTCGCGGTAGTGCTGCAGGATATGCGGCTTGTTGAGCCACAGCTCATGGGCGCGCAGCAGCAGCTCTGCGAAATCCACCAGCCCGGCGCGATCGCAGGCCTCCTGATAGGCCTGATAGACCTTCTGCCAGGTCTGCTCAATCGGGTTACCAAAGCTCTGGATATGGTGCGGGCGCAGCCCTTCGTCTTTCTGGCTGTTGATGTACCACATCGCCTGACGCGGCGGCCACTGCTTCTCATCGAGGTTCATGGCTTTGATCAGGCGCTTCAGCAGGCGCAGCTGATCTTCGCTGTCGAGGATCTGAAAATCCTGCGGCAGGTTAGCGTCCAGATGGTGCGCGCGTAGCAGACGGTGCGCCAGCCCGTGGAAGGTCCCGACCCACATGCCGCCCTGGCTGGTACCCATCAGCTGGGCGATACGGTGGCGCATCTCCGCCGCCGCTTTGTTGGTGAAGGTTACCGCCATAATCGAGTACGGCGAGCAGTTCTCGACGCTCTGCAGCCAGGCGATGCGGTGTACCAGCACGCGTGTCTTACCACTGCCCGCCCCTGCCAGCACCAGCATATTGGTGCGCGTCGCGGCAACCGCGTCACGCTGTTTGTCATTAAGGCTGTCGAGCAGGTAAGAAACGTCCATTGGCACCGTCACGTAGTAATCAGGAACACTGCAAAACGCCCGGTGGCGCTTCGCTTACCGGGCCTACGACTGCAAAACCCTGGTAATTTATACAATAGTACTGATGATTATATCAGCGTGGTGAGGGATGCCAACCGTGAAATTTCGATGTGCGGCAGCAGGCGGCTGTCGGCGGTCTGCATCAGATCGGCCTTTTCCGGCTTGATCCAGCAGGCCTGCATCCCACAGCGGATCGCCCCTGCGACGTCGGTGGTCAGGTCATCGCCCACGTGAAGAATTTCGCCCAGCGGCAGGCCGAGCTTCTCCGCCGCCAGATGGTACATATCGTTGAATGGCTTGGAGCGCCCGTGCGGGCCTGCACGTAGTACAAATTCGAAGTAGTCACCCAGGCCGAACAGCTCCGGCTGGGCGTTGCCGTTGGTGATAGCCACCAGCGGCCACTTCTCTGCCAGTTTCGCCAGGGTGTCGTGGGTCTCCTGCGGGACGTCGATGCGGCTGCGCCACTGGGCAAAGTGCGCCATCGAGGCCTCTGCGCCCAGGGCGGCTTCGGCGGCGCTCAGGCCGGCGTTGAGCATCGCTTGCTCCACGGCACGGCGACGCCACTCGGTGACGTCGTGATAGATTTCCGGCTCGGTTTGCCGTAACGCCTGGCGCAGACGGTGAAACTCTTTATTTTCCAGCGTTTTTAACGCCGGGTGGTAATTTTGCACAAACGTCAGCGCTTCCTGCTCGGTTCGCAGGATCACCTCGCGGTTGTCGTAAAGGGTGTCATCAAGGTCGAACGTCAGTGCTGAGATGTGGCCTAATGGACGATAAAAACGCATTATTTCCCCCGTTTGGCGCGTGGATGCGCCGCGTCGTACACCGAGGCAAGGTGTTGAAAATCAAGATGGGTATAGATTTGGGTGGTGGACAAATTGGCGTGGCCCAGCAGCTCCTGCACCCCACGCAAATCACCGCTGGACTCCAGCATGTGGGTGGCGAATGAGTGGCGCAGTTTATGCGGATGAACATGGCTGTTCAGCCCCTGCTTGATCCCCCACTCGGCAAAGCGTTTCTGCACGTTACGCGCCGAGATGCGCTTCCCGAGCTTCGAGAGAAACAGCGCATTGTCTTCGGTGCCAAACAGCCCACGCAGATCGAGCCAGTGCTCAATCCACGCCACGGCGTTGCGGCCAATGGGCAGGCGGCGCTCTTTGCTGCCTTTGCCCATCACCCACACTTCGCCGGTGTCCAGATCGAGGTGTTTGATATCGAGGTTCACCAGCTCAGACAGACGTAACCCGGCGCCGTACATCACCTCCAGCATCGCCCGATCCCGCACCGCCAGCGGATCGTTAAGATCGATATCCAGCAGGCGGTTCACGTCATCGACGTCGATGTTTTTGGGCAGATGGCGCGGCGCTTTTGGCGCGGCGATGCCTTTGGCCGGGTTGGCGTTAAGCTCGCCCTCGCTTACCAGCCAGTCGAAGAAGCTGCGCAGGGCCGACAGACGCAGCGCGAGGCTGGCAGGACCAAGCCCTTTCCGGCGGCTGCGTACGGCAAAGGCGCGCACCGTGGCGGCATCACACTGCTGCCAGCTCTTCAGGCCGATCTCGTCAGCCAGCTGCATGATGGCATCAAGCTGACGCTGATAATTGACCAGGGTGATCGGGCTGAGCTGGCGCTCAACGCCCAGATAGCGCAGAAAACGCGTGACGGCAGGGGCCAGCAGAGCATCGGTCATACGCGTTCAATCCAGCGCTCCAGCAGCTCGGGCAGCATCTGCGCGATCTCCTGTATCAGCTGTGTTCCTTGTCCCTGCTGATAGTGCTGCGGGTCGCGGCTGGTGAACAACATCACCCCGAGATCGCCATCGCGTCCCATCAGCGACATCGCCACCGAACCGATAGCTTTGGCCTCCGGCAGCACCACCAGCAGTTCCGGGCCATTCAGCGGCCCAAGATAGTGGTTCTCACATCCCATGCGCTGGATGCGCACCGGCTCAAACGCCTGTCGGTTTAACGCCAGATGGGTAAACCCGGAAGGTGCACCGATGCGCCAGCGATCCGGGAACAGGCGCAGGGTTGCCCCGGCCAGCCCCAGCTCGCGTGCCCAGCGATGCAAACGAAGCAGAAATTCGTCCAGGCTGCTGGCCGATGCCAGTCGCGACTGCAGGTGCAGCAGACGCTGGAACAGGCCCTCATTACTGGTAGCCTGCTCCATCAGCAGCGAGATGTTCTCTTCAAGATGGTTGATATGATTGCGCGAACGCGCCATATGCCATTCGACCAGCGAGACCGTCCCGCGGACGGGATGCGGCACGCGCATCTCTTCAACGACGCGTGCATTGCGAATGAAAAACTCAGGATGGCGCAGCAGATAATCAACAACCGCCCGGTCGTCCATCTCCGTCAGCGTTTCCTGCAGTTCTTCTCCTGGTTGTTTCATAGATGGATAAACCCGTCGTAGACTTGTGTTGCCGGGCCCGTCATAAACAGCGGCTGGCCCGGGCCTTTCCAGGCGATATCAAGACGGCCGCCTGGTAAATCCACGCGTACCTCTTCCGCCAGTAAACCTTGTGCAATCCCCACCGCGACGGCCGCACAGGCACCGCTGCCGCACGCCTGCGTCTCGCCTGCCCCGCGTTCAAAGACGCGCAGACGGATGTGATCGCGAGTGATGACCTGCATAAATCCAATATTGGCGCGCTCAGGGAAACGTTCATGGCTTTCCAGCACCGGACCGAGCGTCTCAACGGGCGCGGTCGCGACGTCATCAACCTGAATCACGCAGTGCGGGTTCCCCATGGAGACCACGCCGCACAAGACTGTCTGCTCCGCGACGCGCATGATATAGGTCTTTTCCGCTTTGTTGGCGCGGAACGGCACCTGCGACGGCTCGAAGTTCGGCTCGCCCATGTTCACGCGTACCAGCTCGTCATCGGTGACGCTCAGGACCATGCGTCCATTGGCGGTACTGACGCGGATATCGCGCTTGTTGGTCAGCCCCTTCAGCCGGACAAAGCGGGCAAAACAGCGCGCACCGTTACCACACTGGGAGACTTCGCTACCGTCAGCATTAAAGATGCGGTAGTGAAAATCGAGATCCGGATCGTAAGGCGGCTCAACCACCAGCAGCTGATCAAAGCCTACGCCGAGATGCCGATCGGCCAGACGGCGGATCAGCTCCGGAGAAAAGAAGACATTCTGCGTTACCGCGTCGACGACCATAAAATCATTGCCAAGGCCATGCATTTTAGAGAACTGCATCATTTACTCCATTGCGCGGTTCGCAACGCGCGTCAGTAATTCACCTGGCTTGGGCCGCCATTGTCGCCGCGATCGTTACGATCTGGCATGGTGGTTTGTACGGGGCTTTGCGCTTTTTTGGTCGGTGGCGGCGCGGTTTTATCTGCCGGTGGGAAATAGAGCGGCCCTTTCAGACCACAGCCACTCAGGCTAAACAGTGCGAGGAGAACGGCAAGCGTTCCAAAAACGTTTTTCATTATCAGGTTGCCTGTAAGTTCATGCTTTCTGTTTTCTATCATCGCAGGAGAAGACACAAAAGCAAGAGTTTGCCGCTAACCTGCAACCGGAATTATTTAGCGTTATACTGCCGCCATCACGAAAAACAGGAACAGAACCATGAATGACAGTGAATTCCATCGCCTTGCCGATAACCTGTGGCAAACCATTGAAGAGCGTCTTGACGACTGGGATGGCGACAGCGACATCGATTGTGAAATCAACGGCGGCGTACTGACCTTAAGCTTCGAAAACGGCAGCAAGATCATTATTAACCGTCAGGAACCGCTTCACCAGGTGTGGCTGGCCACTAAACAGGGCGGCTACCATTTCGATCTGAAGGGCGACGAGTGGATTTGCGATCGCAGCGGTGAAGCGTTCTGGGATCTGCTGGAGCAGGCCGCGACCACCCAGGCGGGCGAAGAGGTGAGCTTCCGCTAAGGTTTATTGCCCGGTGGCGCTGCGCTTACCGGGCCTGGAACGGCTCAAACCGTAGGCCGAATAAGCAAAGCGCATCCGGCTCAGCGACTCAGGAGAAATACTGCTGCAACAGCGGTGTCGCATCCTGATTGGCCGGTGCGGCGGCAATCACCTGTGTGCGGAACGGGATCACCTGAGCACGACCATCAACCTTCACAATCTGGTAGAACTGCGGCAGGTTGAAGTTGATAAAGCTTGAGCCGTAGGTGAAGCGGTCATGCGAAGACGAGTAGAAACGGCTGACGTCGCGCACCAGCTCCTCTTTGCTGCCTTCACAGTGGTGATATACCTCGGCGCGGTTGGTTTCATCGAGAATGTAGATATTGAAACCGGCATCATCGCCCGACTCTTCAAAGAAGAACTGAATAATCCCTTCGCTGGCAAAGCCATCCACCACCTGCGGCAGTTTGACGTGGTTGGTCTCAACCTGTACCGACAGACCATGCAGTTTGTTGTGAGAAATGGCGCCGTAGAACTCAATGGCGTTTTCCAGCTTCTGCACCGATACGTTCAGACGTTCAAAGAACAGGCCCCAGGTCTGCCCGGAGACGCGCAGCGCTTTGAAGCGCCCGGTTTCCTGACGGGTGCTGGAGAGACGCAGATCGATACACTCGGAAACCAGCTGCTGAACGCGGGTACGGATCAGGCCGCGCAGATGCTGGCTGTAGCAGAACACCTCGACGCTGTCCGGCGGCGCGGCATCCTGATGCATCTTGCCCAGAATAGTTTTCAGCGCTTCGATCATCGCCTGCTCGCCGTTGAAGTGCAGAGTACGCACTTCGTTCCACGAGTTGCGGTAGAGCAGATCGACGCTGCCCACCAGGCAGTTTTGCTGCTCGCCAAAGCTGAACACATCCAGCTTACGGAAATCGAAATGCACCACCTGATTGCGGAACGCCGCCGTCGGGTCATATTCCAGGTTGACGATAATCGCCAGATGGCGAATTTCACACGGGCTGTAGAGCGCTTTCGGCGTCGGCGCAGGCAGGCGCAGCGGGAAGTGGTGCGACACATCCGCCACCATCTCCTGCAGTTTGGCGAGATCGACAATCTCGTTGCCCTTAATAAACAGGCGAGTACGTGACGTCAGCAGGCCGTTAAACCAGGCCCAGGCCACCAGCTTGTTCAGATAGCGGTTATATTCCAGCGGCTGATGGCTGATGATCGAGTCCATGCTTGGCGCACGGTTGTACAGATACCACCCGGTGCGGTTCGCGCGGCCCGGCGGCACATAGATAAAGGTCAGGTTCGGTTCAGACAGGTCCGGCGAAATCTGCGGGTTCACCAGCGTCACTTTACCCGGCAGCGCTTCAAACGCGGCATACAGTTTACGGGTCAGAACACCGATATCCTGCGGGCTGGCGGAAACGCTGAGGTTGTTGCGACGGGCAAAGCGGATCAGGTTACGGTAGCTCTGCATCATGGCATCAAGCAGTTCGTTGTGTGCTTCGCGCACCTGATCGATCTTCCAGTTGGCGCGGTTATCGAGCATCGACAGACGCTCTTCGTCCCATCCCCACTCTTTGACTAACTGACTGACCACTTCACGACGCCAGCCGACGCATGCGCGTTCGCGGCTGAGCTTTTCACAGACTTTGAGGTAGAAACATCGACGGACCAGATCCAGACGGGTCGGATCGTCGATGGCTTTCAGGTATTCAGTGACGCGCTCGAGCATCATGCAGTAGGCATCCAGACCGAAAGAGACGATCTCGCCATCATGCAGACGCTGTTTAATGTCTTTCGCCAGCAGGCGCGGCGTCGGGTATTCCCACGAGTAGGCTTCAAGCAGCAGGGTTTTCAGCACCGCTTTGTACGGGGAATCGATACTTTTATACAACTGCCACAGGCTCGCACCGAAATACTCTTCGGCAGACAGGGAGCTTAAGCCGCCCAGATCCAGCCACTCGTTTGGCGTCAGGACTCCCTGGGCGTAGAGCTTCATGACGTAGTCGTCGTAATGCTCTTCTTCGTCACACGGCACCATACTCCAGAGAATACGCTTCCCGGCCAGGCGCACCGCGGTACGGTAAAACTCATCCAGCAACAGGATGTGCTGCGTCGAGCCGCAGTCTTCACCACCCAGACTGCCGCTTTCATTATGGCGGAAACGGTTTTCATCAATCAGGAAGAAGCTCACTTCCACACCGAGCGAGGCCGCCCAGCTCTCAAGCAGGCTGCATTTACGCTGCAGCAGCTGACGCTCGTCATTATCGAGCCAGGATTGATGACAGACCCAGATATCCAGATCCGAGGAACAGCTTTGCCCTACCGAAGAGGTACTGCCCATGGTATAGACGCCGGTGATCGGCAGTTCCCCTTTCGGGGACTCCTGCGGCGGCATGCCACGGTAGAGCTCCAGCTCTTTCAGGTAGTGTTCTTGGGTTTCATCAGGCGTGAAAAGGCAGATGCCCTGGGGAACGTTACCGTCGAGGTAACCCGGCATCAGTGGGTGGTGATAGTGCAACAATGTCGGCAGAAGACTGTAAACCTGCTGGAAAGCAGGACCCATCGCAGCAAGCGCGCGATCGACACGCAGTTGGTTGATGGCATCCAGTCTCTGTTTCAGAGTCTCAATATAGAGGTACAAGACGTATCGCCTGATGTTCAGAAAGCACTAATCCTCACCAGGACCGAGGATTACGCGTTCACAGTATTTCGAAAGTAACCGTCGCCCTTTTTCGCCCTTATCTTTATGGTCTCGGAGACGAAAAAATGGTCTAAAACGTGATCAATTTAACACCTTGCCGTTTGACCGTAAAGAAAGATGCGCTACATACAAGTGTAGCACCGTTCTGTACGTGTAAATTCCTGAATACGGCAGCAGGCAACCTCTCTCGCTGCCCTGTCCTGAACCCCTCAACGTCCGTAAACCTGACACTCCCAGGACAACAATGTTAGGATGGTCAGTAGATGATTAAGACGGTAACAAGCATGTTAGACAATGTTTTAAGAATTGCCACACGCCAAAGCCCCCTCGCGCTCTGGCAGGCACATTATGTTAAGCAGCGCCTCGAAGCCTGCCATGCGGGCCTGCGTGTTGAGCTGGTGCCGATGGTCACGCGCGGCGATGTCATTCTTGATACACCGCTGGCGAAAGTGGGCGGTAAAGGCCTGTTCGTCAAAGAGCTGGAGCTGGCCCTGCTTGAGGATCGCGCCGATATCGCCGTCCACTCCATGAAGGACGTGCCGGTTGATTTCCCTGAAGGGCTGGGCCTGGTCACCATTTGCGAGCGCGACGATCCGCGCGATGCCTTTGTGTCAAACCACTACGACTCGCTGGAAGCGCTGCCCCAGGGCAGCATCGTTGGCACGTCAAGTTTACGCCGCCAGTGTCAGCTGGCCGAGTCGCGCCCGGATCTGGTGATCCGCTCGCTGCGCGGTAACGTAGGTACCCGTCTTGGCAAGCTGGATAACGGTGAGTACGACGCCATCATTCTGGCGGTTGCCGGTCTGAAACGCCTGGATCTGGAGTCGCGCATTAAGGTGGCATTGCCTCCGGAGCAGTCGCTGCCGGCCGTGGGTCAGGGCGCGGTGGGCATTGAGTGCCGCCTCGACGATACCCGCACCCATGCGCTGCTGGCACCGCTCAATCACCTCGAGACCGCGATCCGCGTCCAGGCCGAGCGCGCCATGAACACCCGCCTTGAAGGGGGATGTCAGGTGCCGATTGGCAGCTATGCTGAATTAATTGATGGCGAACTGTGGCTGCGTGCGCTGGTTGGCGCGCCGGACGGTTCGCAGATGGTGCGCGGCGAACGTCGTGGTCATCCCCAGGATGCAGAACAGCTGGGTATTTCCCTGGCAGAAGAGCTATTGAACAACGGCGCCCGTGAAATTCTTGCGGAAGTCTATAATGGAGAACCCCCGGCATGAGTATTCTCGTCACCCGCCCTTCTCCCGCAGGAGAGCAGTTAGTGAGCCGTCTGCGCACACTGGGGCAGGTGGCGTGGAGCTTTCCGCTGATTGAGTTCTCTCCGGGCCGGGAGCTTCCCCTGCTCGCCGGGCATCTTGCCGCGCTGCAGGAGGGTGACATGCTGTTTGCCCTGTCACAGCATGCGGTGGAGTTTGCCCACGCCCGGCTGCAACAGGACGGCCAGCGCTGGCCGGATGCGCCACGCTATTTTGCCATCGGCAGAACCACCGCCCTGGCGCTGCATACCGAAAGTGGCAAAGACATTCGCTATCCGCTGGATCGGGAAATCAGCGAAGTGTTGCTACAATTACCTGAATTACAAACCGTTGTGGGGAAGCGCGCCCTGATTTTGCGCGGCAACGGAGGGCGAGAACTGCTGGGCGACACGCTGCGTGAGCGCGGAGCAGAAGTGACATTTTGTGAATGTTATCAACGTTGTAATAAATATTATGACGGTGCGGAAGAGGCGATGCGCTGGCAGTCTCGCGGCGTGACCACCCTGGTGGTGACCAGCGGCGAAATGTTGCAACACCTCTGGTCACTGATCCCACAATGGTATCGTGAAAACTGGTTACTCCGCTGTCGGCTTCTGGTCGTCAGTGAGCGTCTGGCGAACCTCGCCCGGGAACTGGGCTGGCAAGATATTCGGATCGCTGATAACGCCGACAACGATGCGCTGCTGCGCGCATTACAATAACTCTCATAATGGGAAGCCATAATGACGGAACAAGAAAAATCCTCCGCCGTGGTTGAAGAGACCAGGGAGGCTGTGGACACCACGCCACAGCCAGAAACGACAGAGAAAAAACATGGCAGCAATAAAACCAGTCTGGCGTTAAGCGCGATTGCTATCGCCATTGCGCTGGCCGCAGGCATCGGCCTGTACGGTCTGGTGAAAAAACAAGCCACCGACCAGACCGCCGCCCGCGATGCGCTGGTTACCCAGGTTACCGCCCTGCAACAGGCCCAGCAGACGCAGAAAGCCGAGCTGGATTCGGTGATCAAGCAGCAGGCTGTCCAGCTCGCTGACGCCAACCGCCAGCAGGCGGAGCTGACGAAGCAGCTGGATGAGATGCAGCAGAAAGTGGCGACCATTTCCGGCACCGACGCTAAAACCTGGCTGCTGGCGCAGGCTGATTTCCTGGTCAAACTGGCCGGACGCAAGCTGTGGAGCGATCAGGATGTCACCACCGCCGCCGCGCTGCTGAAAAGCGCCGACGCCAGCCTGGGCGACATGAACGACCCAAGCCTGATCGCCGCCCGCCGCGCGCTCACTCAGGATATCGCCAGCCTGGGGACCGTTTCGCAGGTGGACTACGACGGCATTATTCTGAAAGTGAATCAGCTGTCGAACCAGATCGATAACCTGCGTCTGGCAGACAATAACGACGACGATTCCCCTATGGACTCCGACAGCAGCGAACTTTCCAGCTCGCTGAGCGAGTGGCGCATCAACCTGCAGAAAAGCTGGCAGAACTTTATGGACAGCTTCATCACCGTCCGCCGTCGCGACGAGACCACCGTGCCGCTGTTAGCCCCGAATCAGGATGTCTACCTGCGCGAAAACCTGCGCTCGCGTCTGCTGGTGGCCGCCCAGGCGGTACCTCGCCATCAGGAAGAGACCTATAAGCAGGCGCTGGATAACGTTTCGACCTGGGTGCGCGCGTACTACGATACCGACGATGCTACCACCACGGCCTTCCTCGAAGATGTGGACAAGCTGAGCCAACAGAACATCACCATGAACGTACCGGATAAGCTGGAAAGCCAGCCCATTCTGGAGAAGCTGATGCAGACGCGCGTGCGCAACCTGCTGGCACAGCCGGGCGTGGCCGCAGAGCAAGCTCCTGCTTCCGCTCCGGCCCCTGACAGCGCGCCACAAGGAGAGTAATTATGTTGAAAGTCTTATTACTCTTCGCACTGTTGCTCGCCGGGATCGTGCTCGGTCCTATGCTGGCCGGTCATCAGGGTTACGTGCTGATCCAGACCGATAACTACAATGTCGAAACCAGCGTCACCGGGCTGGTGATCATTCTGATCCTGGTGATGGTGGCGTTTCTGGCGATCGAGTGGATCCTGCGCCGCATCTTCCGTACCGGGGCCCATACCCGCAGCTGGTTTGTCGGCCGCAAGCGCCGCCGCGCCCGCAAGCAGACCGAACAGGCGCTGCTCAAACTGGCCGAAGGCGACTATCAGCAGGTTGAGAAGCTGATGTCGAAGAACGCCGATCATGCAGAGCAACCGGTGGTCAACTACCTGCTGGCGGCCGAAGCGGCCCAGCAGCGCGGCGACGAAGTGCGCGCCAATCAGCATCTGGAGCGCGCATCCGAACTGGCCGAAAACGACCCGATCCCGGTAGAGATCACCCGTGTGCGTCTGCAGCTGGCGCGCAACGAAAACCATGCCGCCCGACACGGCGTCGATCGTCTGCTGGAGATCGCCCCGCGTCATCCGGAGGTTCTGCGTCTGGCTGAGCAGGCCTATATCCGCACCGGCGCCTGGGGCTCGCTGCTGGACATCATCCCGTCGATGGCAAAAGCAGACGTGGGTGACGATGAGCAGCGCGACGACCTGCAACGTCAGGCCTGGATTGGTCTGATGGACCAGGCCCGCGCCGATCAGGGCAGCGATGGCCTGAAAGCCTGGTGGAAAAATCAGAGCCGCAAAACGCGTCAGCAGGTGCCACTGCAGGTAGCAATGGCAGAGCACCTGATTGAGTGTGACGATCACGATACCGCGCAGAGCATCATTCTTGATGGTCTGAAGCGCCAGTATGACGATCGGCTGGTGATGGTGATCCCGCGTCTGAAAACCAACAACCCGGAACAGATCGAGAAGATGCTCCGCCAGCAGATCAAAACCGTGGGCGATCGCCCACTACTGTGGAGCACCCTGGGTCAGTCCCTGGCAAAACATGGCGAATGGAAAGAGGCCAGCCTCGCCTTCCGCGCCGCGTTAAAACAGCGCCCGGATGCGTTCGACTACGCCTGGCTGGCGGATACCCTGGACAAGCTGCATCTGCCAGAGGAAGCCGCCGCGATGCGTCGCGATGGCCTGCTGCTGACCTTGCAGAACAATCCCCCGCAGCAGTAATTGCACAGGAGGCCTGACGGCCTCCTTTTTTATTTGCTACATTCTTTGCATCATCTTCATGAGACCGCCTCCGCCAATGTAACGACCTCCTTTCATTAAACATTTTTCCTGCACACGCCTTTGCGGCGTGGACTTACTTGTTTTTGAAAGGATCGTTTCATGAACACGCTTTTATCTGCGCTTATTCGCGCGCTCCGCAGCCATCGCTGGCTTCGCCTGCTGGCCTGCGCTTTTCTGTTTACCTCGGTGGGGAATGGCTTAACCCAGGTGATGGTCTTTGGCCTGCTGCTGGACTGGCAGGCTCCCGCCTCTTTACTGACCCTGGCTTACCTGTTTGCCACGCTGCCGGGATTCCTCGGCAGCCTCGTCGGGGAGAAGCTCTGTATGCGCTTTTCGCCCATCCGTCTGCTGATCCTGACCGAATGGCTGGGTCTGCTCGCCCTGCTGTTTCCCCTGCTGGGCATTCAGTTTCACAGTATGGTGGCGCTGCTGGCGGTGCAATCCACCGAGGCTTTTCTGGCAGGCATGAGCTGGCCCGCCCTGACTTTGCTGTTCCGACGGGGATTATCCGAAGACGAGCTGCCTGCGGCGACATGCCTGGAGACGATGATCTTTGCTTCACAGGTGCTGCTGGGGACCGGGCTGGGTATGGTGCTGTTTCATCATCTGCCCGCTCTGGCACTGCTGGGGCTCGACGCGCTCACTTTTGTGGGCTCCTTGCTGATGCTGATCCTCGCCGGCAGCGCCTTGCCTTCTCTGGCGCCTGAGCAGGCAGCGGAAGCTGAAAGACCGGTGGCGGTGCGCTGGCAAACGCTGGCCCCGCGGCAAAAACGCAGCCTGTTATTGCTCCCCGCGCTCGCCGCCGTGGGGTCGCCCGCCATGGCGCTGCTGCCTGCCCTGGCGCAACAGATCGAACCGGATGATGCTGCCGGGCTGGCCCTGCCCCTTCTTTTTGCCCGCAGTATGGGGCAGCTGTGCGGCCCGCTGCTGCTGAAAAGAGAGAACCTGTCCCGCTACGCCAGACAAAACCGTCTCCTGCTGACCTGCCTCGGAATTTTTTTATTCGCTTACGGGACGATCCCACTGTTATCAGGGACGCAAGCGCTGGGGGTGGTATTTATTGCCCATCTGGCCTCGAACATCGTTTTTGCGGTGGGTACCTTTAGCCTGTTAAGCAGCTTTCAGACCGGCCAGGTCTCGTCTGCCAGCGGCAAGGCGTGGCGATGGCAAACTGCCAGCGCGTCACTCTTTACCTGCACCACGGCGCTGGTGGCTGACGTACTGGGGCCGCTGCAGGCGCTGTACGGCGTGTCGGGCTGTGCCTTGCTGATGGTGGTGGGGATCCTGACGCGCTACTGCAGATAAGGCATAAAAAAACGCCTGCTAAAAAGCAGGCGTTAAACAGGTCTTTTCGACAACTTGTGGTGCTTCACTCAACGTTATGTCCATGGTGTTTGATGAGGCCGAAGCGACATCTGTCGGTGGACGATAAGCACCGTAAATGGCTCTGCATCATTCCGGGGTTTATGAGGCACTAAGGCGAACATAAGAGATGGAATGAGCATCTACACGTATATTATTGCACGCAACGTGCCAATGTTGCACAGGGAAGTTGTCCGATCTCCAACTTTTTAAGATAAAAGGAAATTATGCCATTCAGGCAGATTACGGGCGGCTGGATAAGGCAGGATCGCAGGCAAAGTGTCTCCTGAAAACGACATTCCGGCACATAAAGGGATATATTGATATTTTTCATGAAGTTAAGTGTCACTTATTCACGACAGGCCGGGATAGCGGTGTCGGCAATTAGCAACAGAGGGGGAGGAATAACAGAAAACAAAAAACCCCGCCGAAGCGGGGTTCAAAATTGGTCGGCGAGAGAGGATTCGAACCTCCGACCCACTGGTCCCAAACCAGTTGCGCTACCAAGCTGCGCTACTCGCCGTTGTACTGCTTTTTTTGAATTTTTAGTTCAATTCATTAAAAGTCGTGGTGCGAGGGGGGGGACTCGAACCCCCACATCCTAAGGACACTAACACCTGAAGCTAGCGCGTCTACCAATTCCGCCACCTTCGCAATTCACAACTTTTCAAATAATGGGGTGGCTAATGGGACTCGAACCCACGACAACTGGAATCACAATCCAGGGCTCTACCAACTGAGCTATAGCCACCACAACTTTATTCTTTCACGCGGTTCTGCCTACTTCACAGACCACCGCAGCTCTAGCACCGGGTAAAATGGTGCGCCCGACAGGATTCGAACCTGAGACCTCTGCCTCCGGAGGGCAGCGCTCTATCCAGCTGAGCTACGGGCGCTTAGCGCCGTTGCGGGGCTGGATATTACGGAGGTCTCGGTCTGCTGTCTAGTGCTTTTTCAAAATAAATGCGCGTTTGATTACAGTTTGCGCACTTTGCCGCATATTACTGCGTTTTGCCACTTTCGACGTGTCGTCCCAGGCCAAAAAGCTTATATCCCAGGCTCACGGCAGCGATAAATATCATCCCAACATACAGCGACATGCGAGTGTCTTCATTGAAATACATGCCAATCAGCACGCAGATCAGGAAAACCATGGTCAGATAGTTTGCCCATGGGAACAGAATGGAGCGGAACGGATGGCTGGCGATCGCTTTTTTATGTGCCTGACGGAAACGCAGCTGGCTAATCAGGATCACAAACCACGGCACCATTCCCGGCAGAACGCTGGCGCTGTAGACGTAGACAAAGACACGCTGCGGGTTCGGAATAATGTAGTTTAGGCATGATCCCACCAGCAGGATGGCAATTGAGATGGCCACTCCCGCCACCGGTACCCCCGCGCGGGAGACCTTGCCTACCGCCGCCGGAAGCTGGCGGTTTTTCGCCAGGGCATAAAGCATTCGCCCGCAGCTGTACATGCCGCTGTTACAGCCGGACAGCGCCGCCGTCAGCACCACAAAGTTGATAATGCCAGCCGCCGCGGTAATGCCGATTTTGGCAAAGGTCAGCACAAACGGGCTGCCGGTGGTGCCAATCTGGTTCCACGGGAAGATGGTGACGATGACGAAAATCGCGCCCACGTAGAAGATCAGGATACGCCACAGCACTTTGCCTACCGCGCTGCGCAGGGTCACCTGCGGGTTTTTGGCTTCGCCAGCAGTGATGCCGATAAGCTCAACGCCCTGATAGGACGCCACCACGATGCATAGCGCCGTCAGGAAGCCCTTCCAGCCGCCAGCAAAGAAGCCGCCGTGATCGGTCAGATTGCCAAAGCCAATCGCCTGCCCACCGTTGCCAAAGCCAAAGAAGATAACCCCTACCCCGATGACGATCATCACGATGATGGTGGTGACTTTGATCATCGCGAACCAGAATTCAATCTCACCGTACAGACGCACGGCCGCGAGGTTGGCCAGTGCCACCAGCCCCACGGCAATCAGCGCGGGTATCCATTGCGCCATCTCCGGGAACCAGAACTGCACATAGACCCCGATGGCGGTGATCTCCGATATCCCGACCGCCATCCACATAAACCAGTAGGACCAGGCCGTGAGATAGCCAAAGAACGGGCTCATATAGCGATGAGCGTAGACGGCGAACGAACCGGCAACCGGCTCAAGGAACAGCATTTCGCCCATTGAGCGCATGATAAAGAAGACGAACAGCCCGGCGATGATATACGCCAGCAGGACCGACGGCCCCGCCCATTTCAGGGTACTGGCGGAACCCATAAACAGGCCCACGCCAATCGTCCCGCCCAGGGCGATAAGTTCGATATGACGAGCTTCCAGCCCACGCTGAAGCTCCGTTTTTTTCTCTGCCATAAATCCTCGGTTGTGCTTGCGACTCTCCCGGCCTGAGCCGGTTATTGTTATAGGTACAGATGTGCTATCACGGGCTGTGCGATATGGACCGTTTATATTAACGGTTGATGCAAAAACAGCCTGATACGGTAGTGCGGGGAGGAATGGTTTCTTAAATTGGGCGAAATGGCAAACGATGCGTTAAAAAAATGAATGTATTGCACAGAAAAGCAGCAGATTTGCAGGCAGGTTGCAGCGCGAACAGCAGATCGCGCTGCAAATAAGAGATTAAAGCCGACCGGAGTAGTGCCAGCCGAGATAACGCAGCAGACGCAGCTGGCGGCTGATGCGGCTGGGCTGTGATAACAGGCGATACAGCCACTCCAGCCCCAGGTTCTGCCAGACCTTTGGCGCCCGCTTCACATGGCCGGTAAAGACGTCGTAGGTGCCGCCCACCCCCATGTACAGCGCCTCCGGGTAGACCTGACGGCAGTCGCGCATCAGGATCTCCTGCCGCGGGGAGCCCATCGCTACGGTGACAATCTTCGCCCCGCTATCACGAATCCGGACAAACAGCGCCTGCTGCTGCTCGGCGCTGAAGTAACCGTCCTGGCTGCCGACGATATTTACCTGCCACTGGGTCCGCAGCTTCTGCTCGGTTTGCGCCAGAATCTCCGGCTTGCCGCCGATGAGGAACACCGGCGTGCCGTCTGCGCCCGCTCTTGCCATCAGCGCTTCCCAGAGGTCGGCCCCTGCCACACGGGAGATGTTGGCATCCGGGTACTTCTTACGCACCGAGCGCACTACGCTTATTCCATCAGCGTATTTAAACTCCGCCGCCTCAATAAGCTCCCGCACCTGAGCGTTGTCCTCAATGGTAAGCATTTTTTCTGCATTGATGGCCACCAGCGTGCCGGTTTTAATCCTGTCACCGGCGCAGAGATAGTCCAGCGCATGTTGCATATCACGCCAGCCGATCAGCTTCAGGCCCCGCAGGTCATACTGCGGCGCAGAGGTATTGTCAGTCATTATTATCCTTACTCAGACTCGCGAAAGCGCCCTGCCGCTTGCCGGTTCGCGCTTGTGCACTAACCCGGCGCTGTCGAACAGCCAGTACAGCAGCTTCGCCATTAGCAGGCAGGCGCCAAAAACCACCATGAAAAAGACCACGCGGGAGACGAACGAATCCAGCCCTTCTCGCGCCAGCACGATCATATTGAAAATGGCACCGAAACAGAAACTATGCAAAATCGCTGCCTTATAGCGATTGGTCTCCTGATTGCCCAGCGTATAAAGCCAGTCAAACCATTTGATAATCAGCCCAACGGCGACGGCCCCGGGCAGGATGAACCAGCCGCCGCCCATCACGACCAGCGAGCCGATCAGCGTCGGGGAAATCGCCAGCCCGGAGTGGTTGTTCAGCACTTCCCAGGTAAAGTAGTTGGCGGTGTTCAGGACCACGCCCGGCCTGTCCGGCCATAGCCAGGTGGGGATAAAGACATAAAAATCGCGCACGATGGGCGCCAGCCCCTGGAAGTCGATTTTGTCGTAGTTTTGCAGCAGCAGAGCCAGGTTCTCCCACGGCGAGAAGGTATCGCGGGTGAGGTACAGGAAGGTGTAAAACGCCTCATCTCCGCTGACGTCCATGCCATAGCGTTTCAGCGCCAGCCAGAACATGCCGACAATCCCCATCACACCCGCAGCAGCCAGCATCCACAGCGAGATCCAGCCGCGAATGATGCCGATAAACAGAAAGATGGCGAAGGCGATAATGATGTTGGCGCGCGTGCCGCCGACAATCATGTAGGTCAGCAGACCAAACGCCACGGTGCTGACGAGGAAAAACAGCCACGCCCGGGCATTCTGGCGCAGAAAATAGATCACCAGCATCGCCGGAATGAAGAAGTAGAAGAAGCGCTTGAGCGCCACCCCGGAGACTTCGCTGGAGAAAATCTGGCTGTAGGAGTGCAGCTTAAACAGCAAAAAGCCGTTATGCATAAAGAAGATACCGACGGTCACCAGCGCAATCCCCATCAGCATCATCCATGTCAGATGGGTCTCGACCCGGTTCATGGTAAACAGGGGTCGTCGCTCAGCACCAGATCTGGCGGGCTTCAGTCGCGTTTTATAGGCGACGTAGTACACCCCATAAAAGCACGTAGCCGACAGCAGCGCCTGCATCAGGATCTCCGGCGGTACGACGGCCACATCGAAGCGGAACACCAGCAGGCTGGTCAGCGGGAAGCCAAAGTAAAAGGTCAGCAGAAACAGCAGCGAGAAAAAGACGTTGAAGTTAAAGCGCACCCGCCGGAACTCGAACCAGGTCAGGGTCGCGATAAACAGCGCGCTCAGAAGCCAGATGACCAACAGGCCGCTAAATTGCAACTGGCTCATGCTTTCTCCCCTGAGGCGATCCGCAGCGCCTGATGCCACGGCGTGAGGTAGTTCGGGCTGAAGAAGTCGATGGCGTTCTTATCCACCTGCGTCAGCTGTCGCTGCGCTTCACGTACCACTTCTTCATTCAGGTTGTCGGTGGTGAACAGCACCGGAATGTGCTGCTCCGCCATATCCTGCCAGAACGGGTTGTCGCGGTTAAGCACGCTCGGCACGCCCGCCTGGATCAGCAGACACAGCGTGCCAATCCCCTGCTGACGCGCAAAGATGAAATAGCCCAGATCGCACTGGCGCAGCAAGGTGAGGTAGTCATCAAAGGCCAGCTTATCGCTGAGGATCTGCAGATTCTCCGGGCTAAACAGCGCCAGCCCGCTCTGACGGACTTCATCGATGTACGCCGCGTTATTAGCAGGATAGCCCATGGGCACGATCACGTTGACCGTATCGCCAAACTGCTGGTGCACCGCCTTCAGGGCAGCAATGTGCTCGTTGCTGCGGTCTCCGGAGTTGCCCACCAGAATCGTCAGCTTGCCCTCGCGTTTCACGTCACTGGCTAAGCCGTTCAGGGCGGGATCCATGCGGGTCGGGAAATAGAGCAGCTCACCGCGGACGTTCGGATGACGTTGGGCGAAATAGTTCAGATCGCCGCGGGTGGCAAAGATACAGCCCACGCGCCCCTGCGCCATGCGACGCAGCGGGTAGAAGAGACGGAACTTCCAGCCCTGGGAGACTTCATACAGGTCTGCGCCCCAGATATGCCAGTTAAACTGCGCGGGCTTGATGCCCCCGCTCAGCAGCGCCAGCCACAGGCCGGTATTGAACTGTCCGTGGAAAAAGAAACGCTGCTGGCGATCCGCTTTGGCTTTGGCGATCACCGCGTTGGCAAGCGACGCTTTGTCCGGCCAGAAAGTGAGATTCAGTGCCGGGCAGGCGGCGCTGAGTCCGGTATCCTTCCCCGCCACCATAAATTCGCGCGCATGCACGCTGCCGGGGGCCAGCTCATCGTTAAAGAACCGTAGTACGGTCTGGTTATGGTGTGGGATATCCGATCCCAGGACGTGAATCAGTGCAGTCATGCGCGTTTATGCCAAAGTAAAAAGACGCCGCAACAGGCAGCAAAATAGACAATGTAGGTGGCCATATAGGCCTGAGCCGCACCCAGCGCGCCGTGCGTGGGGATCAGCCAGTGCGAGAACGCCGTCAGCAACGTGAACTGGCTGATTTCCGCCAGGATATAGAGCTTTAACGAGGCTTTAGCGATCACCAGATAGCCAAAGACGTAAGCGCCTACTTTCAGCACATCACCCACCAGCTGCCAGGCGAACAGATCGCGCATCGCGGTAAACTTGTCGGAGAACAGTAGCCAGATGGCGACATCGCGCAACAGCCAGACGGTAAAACTGGCGACAGCCACTGCCGGTAAGACAAAGCGCAGGGAACGGAGTATCTCGCGGGTGATCTCCTGACGCCCGGTCAGACGTGACAGGGTTGGCAGCAGGTAGACGCTAAAGGAGGCGGTAATAAACTGCAGGTAGGCATCCGAGATGCTGCTGACCCCTTGCCAGATCCCCACTTCATCCCAGCTGTAGTGCGCCGCCAGCAGGTTTCGCATCATCACATAGGCCACCGGCAGGGTGACGGAGGTGATAAGCGCCATCAGGGTAAATTTACCCAGCTGTCCGGCGAGGAGCTTGTCCCATTTCGGCTTGAGATAGTGCAGCGGAATCGTGCGTCTGCGCATCAGCATCACTGCCGCCGGGATCACCACCAGCGCCGGCACCAGCGCCAGCCCCAGCAGCGCGCCTTCGTAGCCACCGAGACGATAGCAGGCGTAATAGGCGACGACCCCAATCAGGCTGCCAACAATCAGCGCCAGCGCATTGCCGGCGGCATCGCGGAAGCCCTTCATCAGCGCCAGCAGCAGGTTCGCCCAGGCGATGCCCATCTGCACTAACGCCACCAGCCGCACCAGGCCCTGATAGCCCGTATGACCAAACAGCCCCTGGCTGATGGGCGCGGCCGCCAGTAAAAAGATCACTGCCAGCAGAGTGGAAAAGCCCAGCACCATCGCTGATGAGGTCCCGACCACCATGCGTAATTGCGCCTTATCATCATGATATTGCGCGACGTACTTGGTGACGCCGTTGAAGATCCCCGCTCCGGCCAGCACGCCCAGCACGGTGACCAGCTGGCGGAAGTTACCCGCCTGCCCGACACCAGAAGGGCCAAATGAGACCGCCAGCAGTTTGACGACCAGCAGTCCTGTGCCGATCTTGACGAGTGTGGACGCGGCGGTCCACACCGATGCTTTCGCCAGAGACATATCAGCCGAAATAACTCAACAGGGTATTAATCACCGTGCGCTGGTTGACCGCAGCGAGGTTATAGAACAGCGGCAAGCGGAGTAACCGCTCACTTTCTTTGGTAGTGAAGCGATCTTCACCCACGAACTGGCCAAAGGCTTCACCGGCCGGGCTGGAGTGCAGCGGAATGTAGTGGAACACCGCCAGGATCTCCGCCTCTTTCAGGTATGCAATCAGCTCGCTGCGATCGTCGTTATCCCGCAGCTTGATGTAGAACATATGCGCGTTATGCACGCAGTCCGCCGGAATGGTCGGCAGCTCGATACGGCCTTTGCGCGCCAGCGGGGCCAGCGCATCGTAATAGGTCTGCCACAAGGCCAGGCGTTGCTGGTTGATGCGGTCTGCCGCCTCCAGCTGGGCCCACAGATACGCGGCCTGCAGATCCGCCATCAGGTAGCTGGAGCCGATATCGCGCCAGGTGTACTTATCCACCTGCCCACGGAAGAACTGGCTGCGGTTAGTGCCTTTCTCGCGGATGATCTCCGCGCGCTCCACCAGGGCGCGATCGTTAATCAGGGTCGCGCCGCCTTCACCGCCTGCGGTGTAGTTTTTGGTTTCGTGGAAGCTAAAGCAGCCGATATGCCCGATAGTGCCCAGCGCGCGGCCTTTGTAGGTGGACATCACGCCCTGCGCAGCATCTTCCACCACATACAGGCTGTGCTTTTTGGCGATCGCCATGATGGTGTCCATCTCGCAGGCCACACCGGCATAGTGCACCGGCACGATGGCGCGGGTCTTGTCGGTGATTGCCGCTTCAATCAGCGTCTCATCAATATTCATGGTATCCGGGCGGACATCCACGAAGACGATTTTCGCCCCGCGCAGCACGAAGGCGTTGGCGGTGGAGACGAAGGTGTAGCTCGGCATAATCACTTCATCGCCAGCACCGATGTCCAGCAGCAGTGCTGCCATCTCCAGCGAGGCGGTGCAGGACGGAGTCAGCAGGACTTTCGCGCTCTGAAAACGCTGCTCCATCCACTGCTGACAGCGACGCGTGTAGCCGCCATCACCACAGAGTTTGCCGCTGCCCATCGCAGACTGCATGTAATCAAGTTCGGTGCCCACCACAGGAGGCGCATTAAATGGGATCATCTTGTCACCTGTATAGCCAGTAAGCGATGGTTTCGATGTTGCCGCCGCTGGCGATATAACGTTTAAGCGCGGCGGTGTTGCCCATCTGGGTCGCCACCCGCAAAGTAGAAAGCTGCTGTTGCTGAGCCCAGCACAGCGCCGCCTGCATTAACCGCTCCCCCATGCCGCGCCCGGCCAGCAGGCCGATACGCGCCTCGGTGTCATTCAGTTTACGCAGGGAGACAAACCCCTGGATGGTGCCATCCGGCGCACGGAACACCAGGCAGAGATGGTCGAAAGTGCCTTTTACCGCATTTTCGATCCACTGGGCATAGAAGCGACCGCTGTCGTCCGGGGCGTACCACGGCGTGCGAAAGCGGCTCTGCGCAAACGCCTGAGCGGCCAGCTGGCGCAGCGCCGGGATATCCTGCCCCGTGGCGATCTCCGCTCCAGGACACGCATGCTGCGTCACCGCGATCGCGAGATCGACTTCACCTTCCACCAGCCTGAAACCCTGCTGCTGGAGGGTATCCAGCCAGTCGGCCCGGGTGGCCGGAATTTTGGCCTGCACACGTTGCCAGGCGGCTAAATCGTCAGCCGCCAGCAACGGGGCGTCATCATCCAGGCGCACAATGGCCGTGGGCAGGGAGAAAAACTGACTTTCCCAGTCCAGCGGCTGTAATTCGCCACGCAGCTGCATCAGCGCCAGACACCTTTGGTATCAACGATAAATTCCTGACGCACAGCATCGCCCGAAATCGCTTTAAACTCGTTATGATCCACCAGCAGTACCAGCACATCGGCGGTGGCCAGCGCATCATCCACGCGCGTCAGGGTGCAGTGTCCAGCCAGCTTGTTCGGCAGCTCATGGATATTGGGTTCAACCACCTGGGTTTCACCGCTGTGCCAGTCGGCAATCATCTCAGCAATTTCCATCGCCGGGCTTTCACGCAGATCGTCAATGTTCGGCTTAAAGGCGAGACCAAAACAGGCGATGGTCACCTCGTTCGCCCGCTTGCCGCTCTGCGTCAGGTAATCCGCCACCGTGGCTTTCACCTGGTTCAGCACCCAGTGCGGTTTGCTGTCGTTTACTTCGCGGGCCGTACGGATCAGACGCGCCTGCTGCGGGTTCTGTGCCACGATAAACCACGGGTCGACCGCGATACAGTGGCCGCCTACGCCCGGGCCAGGTTGCAGGATATTGACGCGCGGATGGCGGTTCGCCAGACGAATCAATTCCCAGACGTTAATCCCCTGATCGGCGCAAATCAGCGACAGTTCATTGGCAAACGCGATGTTGACGTCGCGGAAGCTGTTTTCCGTCAGCTTGCACATCTCGGCGGTACGGGAGTTGGTCACCACGCACTCGCCTTCAAGGAAGATGTTATACAGCTCGCTGGCGCGGGCGGAACAGACCGGCGTCATGCCGCCTATCACGCGATCGTTTTTAATCAGTTCGACCATCACCTGCCCCGGCAGCACGCGCTCCGGGCAGTAGGCGACGTTAATATCCGCCTGCTCGCCCGCCTGCTGTGGGAAAGTCAGATCCGGACGCGCCTCGGCCAGCCACTGTGCCATCTGTTCGGTGGCACCCACCGGGGAGGTGGACTCGAGGATCACCAGCGCGCCTTTTTTCAGCACCGGGGCGATGGATTTGGCAGCTGCCTCGACATACACCATATCCGGCTCATGATCGCCTTTGAATGGTGTTGGTACGGCAATCAAATAGGCATCGGCGGTCACTGGCGTGGTGCTGGCCTTCAGGAATCCACCCTCAACGGCCGTCTTTACCACCTTGTCGAGATCCGGCTCAACAATGTGAATTTCACCCCTGTTGATCGTCGCAACCGCATGCTGGTTGATATCCACACCCACAACCTGTTTTTGACGGGAGGCAAATGCCGCCGCCGTTGGCAGCCCAATGTAGCCAAGCCCAATGACAGAAATGGTCGTAAAACTCATAGCGATACCCGATTGTGTTTGAGTGCGTACAAAATACGGTCACAGGCCTGGCCATCACCATACGGATTATGGGCCCGGCTCATGGCCTGATACTCTTTATCGTCGTGCAGCAGGCGCGTCACCTCTTCCACGATGGCTCGTGAATCAGTACCCACCAGCCGCACCGTTCCGGCTTTGACCGCTTCCGGTCGCTCGGTGGTTTCACGCATCACCAGCACCGGTTTCCCGAGTGACGGAGCTTCTTCCTGAATACCGCCAGAATCTGTCAGGATCAGCCAGGCATGGTTCATCAGCCAGACGAAAGGCAGATAGTCCTGCGGCTCAATAAGAATGACGTTTTCAACGTGCCCAAGGATGCGGTTGACCGGCTCACTGACGTTAGGATTCAGGTGTACCGGATAGACAATCTGCACATCTTCATTTTGTGCTGCGATTTCTGCCAGCGCATGGCAGATTTGCTCGAAGCCCTGACCAAAGCTTTCCCGACGGTGTCCGGTGACCAGGATCATCTTTTTGCCAGTAGTCAGGAAAGGATACCGCTCCGCCAGTTCGCCCCGCAGGGTGTCACTCGCTAGCACCCGATCGCGTACCCAGATCAGGGCGTCGATCACCGTGTTGCCGGTGACAAAGATATGCTGGTCGTTAACGTTCTCGCGCAGCAGGTTCTGCCGGGAGTTCTCCGTCGGCGCGAAGTGGTACATCGCCAGATGCCCGGTCAGGGTACGGTTCGCCTCTTCAGGCCACGGGGAGGAGAGATCGCCGGTACGTAATCCGGCTTCGACATGCCCCACCGGAATACGCTGATAGAACGCCGCCAGGCTGGTGGCGATGGTGGTAGTGGTATCTCCATGCACCAGCACGACATCAGGCTTAAACGACTCCAGAATAGGTTTTAACCCTTCCAGAATACGGCAGGTAATTTCAGTTAATCCTTGTCCCGGCTTCATAATATTGAGGTCGTAATCGGGAACAATAGAAAAGAGGTTAAGGACCTGATCCAGCATCTCCCGATGCTGTGCGGTAACGCAAACTTTCGCCTCAAAATAAGGGTCGCTTGCCAGCGCATGAACCAGGGGCGCCATCTTGATGGCTTCCGGCCTCGTACCAAAGACGGTTAGTACTTTCACATCGATTCTCTTCGATTAGGCGATGAAGGCCATAAGCCTTCATCGTAGATGGCGTTCTTAATTTTTGCGACGACGGGTTAATGCCACGCCAGCGCCAATTAAAGCACCCACAATCCCCCACATAATCATCAGGAATGCGCGACGTGGACTATCGCGTTTTACAGGTTCTTCAGGAGTTCGCAAATAACGATAGGTCTGAAAACGTGGGTCCAGTGTCGGACCTACGTTGAGGGTGGTCAGCATAGCGCGATTTTGGTCGTAGTCGAGGTCAACATCCGGCCCCACGGCCTGCAGGTTTTCCAGACGCGCCTGCAGCATCGGGCGGCCCAGCAGGAACATTTCAGAGTCCGGCAGTTCGGCCGCCGGCACGTCGGTTTCGCTGCGGGAGATATTGCTCTTTTCGGCAATCTTCAGCGCCTGTTCAATATTATGTACCCGGCGATTGAAGATCGCTTTCGCGACCTCTTCCTGACGTTTGACCTGCGCTTTCATCTGTACGGTACGCGCCGCCCAGGCCCCTTTCAGCTCATCATTCAGATGGCTGGCCGCTCGCTGGCTGGCGAAAGCAACGTACTGACGCAGCAGGTTGTTAGCGTCCGGCGCGGTTTCCGCAATCAGTTTGACGTTGTCATTGATGTTGCGCAGCGGGTCGCCCGCCATAAACTGAATATTGTTGATCAGCTCATCCAGCAGGGCGGCATCGGCCTTGCTGTTACCCACCATCCGCTGTTTGAAATAGTCGGTCTGGTTCCAGAAATCACGACGAGTATCCCAGGAGGCGAGCTGCATGATGAACTCTTTGTAAGACTCATCCATCACCGAAGGTTGGTCGGCGGAGGTCGGATTCGCTTTTACATCCAGGTTTCGCAAAAACTGTTGCTGGGAGTAGAAACCCCCGAGCATGTTCACCGTCGGGCGATCGGTAATCGCCGTCGCGCTCCACTCCTGTCTGGCGAAAAAGGTATAAGCCAGGGCGATAAGTGCAAAGCCCAGCGCCATACCTGCAATCCAAAACTTGCCCGCCCATAACACGCGGAACAAGCCACGAACATCCAGCTCATTCTCAGTTACCACTGATTTTGCTCCCGCCAACGGTTGAGTCATTACAGTCCCGATTTACTTGGTTAAAGTTGGGTTATTGTCATTATTTCGACGCATCCGGCGCTTCACGCGTTTAATAAATCGCGCCACTTTCCATGCACGCTTAATGCAATAGCCGTACAGGAAAAATGCTAGCAAGAATAATACCAACATTACCCATTCAGGAATGAAATGAGCGTATTCTGCGGCGACGCCAATACCGGCCAGAAGAGCCGCGGCCAGGGTAATTAAGACAAAGGCCTGACGCGAGGTGAAGCCGGCGCGCATAATGAGATGGTGAATATGTTGACGGTCTGGTGAGAACGGGCTCATCCCTTTACGCAGGCGACGGTACATAATCGCCACCATATCCATCAGCGGAATGGCAATAATCCACAGCGCCGTCACCGGACTGATAGGGTGCGTGTTCCCTTGAGTGGTTTCCAGCAGGATCCAGATAACGGTAAAACCAATCAACGTACTCCCGGCATCGCCCATAAAGACTTTATAGCGACGGCCCAGCACGCCAAGGTTAAGGAGGATATAAGGCAGAATGGCGGCAATCATCGCAAAGCACCACATCGACAGGCTGTACTGGCCGTCGAACCACAGGATAATGCCGATTGCGGCGAACGAAACGCTGGAGAGCCCACCCAGCAGGCCGTCGATGCCGTCCACCATGTTAAAGGCGTTAATCGCCGCCCATACGGCAAACAACGTCAGGAAGTAGCCGAACGGCCCCAGCACCATTTCCCAGGTCCCGAAGATATAGCCGAGGCTGCTGAGATAGAGTTTTCCGACTACCATCATGATAACGCCGATAGCCGCCTGAACCGCAGCGCGGAACTTCACGCTGATATCGAACCTGTCGTCCAGCGCCCCCACCAGTACCAGCACACCGGCACAGGACAGATAGAGCGCCGCATGCGGGATATAGTAATCCGCAATACCGAAGGTGAAGCAGATGCCCGCATAAACAGAGATTCCGCCAACCAGCGGAATCAAGCCTTGATGGCGTTTACGATAATTGGGCTTATCCACCAGACCTACTCTCTTCGCCGCCTTACGGGCAAGAAATAGAAAGCAGGTGGTGAAAAGAAAAATACTGATTAGCTCAGTCACCGCGGTGAGTAGATTCACTATGGATACTCTCAACAAATGTTAATCCCGGAAGTATAACCTTGAAGGCTCGGCTTCAGAAGGAAAAAGCAGGCCTTACCCAAGTCCCTTTGTTTATTTTTCAAACAATTAATTTTCTACTTTGACGAACATTCCGATTTTCGCCATCCGCAGAATAATTCTACAGCGCACTGTAACAGCGTATAAGTCAGAAAAGAAAAACGCCACGTAAAAACGTGGCGTTTCGGCGCTTTATTTACTTTACGAGCGTTTCATCATATCGAAGAAATCGTCGTTAGTTTTGGTCATCGCCAGTTTGTTAATGAGGAACTCCATTGCGTCGATTTCACCCATTGGATGGATAATTTTGCGCAGGATCCACATTTTCTGCAGCTCTTCCTGAGTGGTGAGCAGCTCTTCTTTACGGGTACCGGAACGGTTGTAGTCGATAGCCGGGAAGACGCGTTTTTCCGCAATCTTACGAGAGAGGTGCAGTTCCATGTTGCCTGTACCTTTAAACTCTTCGTAGATAACTTCATCCATCTTCGAACCGGTGTCGATCAGCGCGGTGGCGATGATGGTCAGGCTACCGCCCTCTTCCACGTTACGCGCAGCACCGAAGAAACGCTTCGGACGGTGCAGGGCGTTGGCATCCACACCACCGGTTAACACTTTACCGGAAGCCGGAACCACGGTGTTATAGGCACGCGCCAGACGGGTGATGGAGTCGAGCAGGATGATAACGTCTTTTTTATGCTCAACCAGACGCTTCGCCTTCTCGATAACCATTTCCGCAACCTGAACGTGACGGGATGCTGGTTCGTCGAAGGTAGAAGCAACCACTTCACCTTTTACCAGACGCTGCATCTCGGTCACTTCTTCCGGACGTTCGTCAATCAGCAGTACCATCAGCACGCAGTCTGGGTGGTTGTAAGCGATGCTCTGCGCGATATTCTGCAGCAGCATGGTTTTACCCGCTTTTGGCGGTGCCACAATCAGACCACGCTGGCCACGACCAATCGGAGACGCCAGATCCAGAACGCGAGCGGTTAAGTCTTCGGTAGAACCGTTACCACGCTCCATGCGCAGGCGAGAGTTCGCGTGCAGCGGCGTTAAGTTCTCGAACAGGATCTTATTGCGCGAGTTTTCTGGTTTGTCGTAGTTAACTTCGTTAACTTTCAACAGCGCAAAGTAGCGTTCACCCTCTTTAGGAGGACGAATCTTACCTGAAATGGTGTCACCAGTGCGGAGGTTGAAACGGCGGATTTGGCTGGGGGAAACGTAGATATCATCAGGACCGGCGAGGTAGGAGCTGTCTGCAGAGCGGAGGAAACCAAATCCGTCCTGCAATATCTCCAGCACACCGTCGCCAAAGATATCTTCGCCACTCTTTGCATGCTGCTTCAGGATGGCAAAAATGATGTCCTGCTTGCGCATACGAGCCTGGTTTTCCAGTCCCATATTTTCGCCGAGAGTGATCAGCTCAGAAACCGGCGTATTCTTTAATTCGGTAAGATTCATAATGGTGTGGGTTCTTAAACTCGGGGTGATACTCGAACTTAATTTGTGAATGGTATGGCAGGGTCATCCATGCCTGTTTAGCGGCCATCAACTCATGTCTGTTCGCTGTCTGGTCACAGGGAAAGCACAGAACTGAAACGACAAGACGGATTGAGTGACAAGCCCGGAATCTATCCACTTCACGCACTGTTTAAAGGAAACAACGGGAAGTATCGGGTAAAACAAGATTCAAACAACAAGGTATGTTTAAAACGAAGTCATAGGTAACTTAGCACGACTCAAGCCGGGCGTCCAGAGATCCAAACAATTTAGAAACCCTGGACGCACAGACGAGAACCTTACGCCAGGTTGGCGTCCAGGAACTCTTTCAGTTGACCTTTGGACAGTGCGCCCACTTTGGTCGCCGCAACTTCACCGTTTTTGAACAGCAGCAGCGTTGGGATGCCGCGGATGCCGTACTTAGGCGCGGTGCCAGGGTTCTGGTCGATGTTCAGTTTCGCTACGGTCAGTTTGCCCTGATATTCGTCAGCGATCTCATCCAGAATCGGGGCGATCATTTTGCAAGGACCACACCATTCAGCCCAGAAATCGACGAGGATCAGCCCGTCAGCTTTAAGTACGTCCGTGTCAAAACTGTCGTCAGTCAGGTGAATAATTTTATCGCTCATATATAACTCCACAGGAATAAGCCTGGTGCGTTGATCTCGCTTCCATCAACGACCTGTTGATGTAGCATTAACCAACTAAAGGTTGACTTTATTTCACCGGATACGCTTTCGTAAAGCAATAGATAGCTGATATTCTACCACACTATGAGCAAAACACATTTAACAGAACAGAAGTTTACCGACTTCGCCCTGCACCCAAAAGTCATCGAAGCCCTTGAAAATAAAGGGTTTCATAACTGCACGCCTATTCAGGCTCTCGCCCTTCCGCTAACGCTGGAAGGTCGCGATGTTGCAGGGCAGGCGCAAACCGGTACCGGCAAAACGATGGCGTTTTTAACGTCAACGTTTCATTATTTACTTTCTCACCCGGCAATTGCTGACCGCAAAGTTAACCAGCCGCGCGCGCTGATCATGGCCCCGACGCGAGAACTGGCGGTACAGATCCACGCTGACGCAGAACCGCTGGCACAGACCACCGGCCTGAAACTCGGCCTGGCCTACGGCGGTGACGGTTACGACAAACAGCTTAAAGTGCTGGAAAGCGGCGTCGATATTCTGATCGGCACCACCGGCCGTCTGATCGACTACGCCAAACAGAACCACATTAACCTCGGTGCTATCCAGGTTGTGGTACTGGATGAAGCCGATCGCATGTACGATCTGGGCTTCATTAAAGATATCCGCTGGCTGTTCCGCCGCATGCCTGTCGCTAACCAGCGCCTGAACATGCTGTTCTCGGCAACGCTGTCGTATCGCGTCCGTGAGCTGGCGTTCGAACAGATGAATAACGCTGAATACGTTGAAGTGGAACCGGAACAGAAAACCGGCCACCGTATTAAAGAAGAGCTCTTCTACCCGTCGAACGAAGAGAAAATGCGTTTACTGCAAACGCTGATCGAAGAAGAGTGGCCAGATCGCGCCATTGTATTCGCCAACACCAAACACCGTTGTGAAGATATCTGGGGCCATCTGGCTGCAGATGGACACCGTGTAGGTCTGTTGACCGGCGACGTCGCGCAGAAAAAACGCCTGCGCATTCTTGAAGATTTCACCCGTGGCGACCTGGATATTCTGGTGGCAACGGACGTCGCCGCACGCGGTCTGCACATCCCGGCGGTCACCCACGTCTTCAACTACGACCTGCCGGATGATTGCGAAGATTACGTTCACCGTATCGGCCGTACCGGTCGTGCAGGCGCCAGCGGTCACTCTATCAGCCTTGCCTGTGAAGAGTACGCCCTGAACCTGCCGGCGATTGAGACCTATATCGGTCACTCGATTCCGCAGAGTAAATACAACCCGGATGCGCTGTTAAGCGAACTGCCACCAGCGAAGCGCCTGACCCGCGCCCGTTCCGGCAATGGCCCGCGCCGTAACAGCGCCCCGCGTAACCGTCGTCGTTCAGGCTAAAAATATGCTCCGGTCCACCTCGCTCTATGCAGCTATTGATTTAGGTTCGAATAGTTTTCATATGCTGGTTGTACGCGAGGTGGCGGGAAGTATACAGACGCTGACGCGTATTAAACGCAAGGTCCGTCTCGCGGCGGGCCTGAGTGCGGATAATCATCTCTCTCCTGAAGCTATGGAGCGCGGCTGGCAATGCCTGCGCCTCTTTGCTGAACGTCTGCAGGATATTCCTCCCCAGCAAATTCGTGTTGTCGCCACCGCAACCCTGCGTCTGGCGGTGAATGCCGGGGAGTTTATTGCTAAGGCACAGGAAATCCTCGGTTGTCCGGTCCAGGTGATCAGCGGTGAAGAAGAAGCCCGCCTGATTTACCAGGGCGTGGCGCACACCACCGGCGGGGATGAGCGTCGTCTGGTTGTGGATATCGGCGGCGCAAGCACCGAACTGGTCACCGGTATCGGTGCGCAGGCAACCTCCCTGAACAGCCTGTCGATGGGCTGTGTCACCTGGCTTGAACGCTACTTTACCGATCGCAATCTGGCACAAGAGAACTTCGATGACGCGGAAAAAGCCGCCCGCGAGGTGCTGCGTCCGGTGGCGGATAAGCTGCGTTATCACGGCTGGAAGGTCTGCGTTGGCGCGTCCGGCACCGTCCAGGCGCTGCAGGAAATCATGATGGCGCAGGGGATGGATGAGCGCATCACGCTGGCGAAACTGCAGCAGTTAAAGCAGCGCGCCATCCACTGTGGTCGTCTGGAAGAGCTCGAAATCGAAGGACTTACCCTTGAACGTGCCCTGGTCTTCCCCAGCGGCCTGGCGATCCTGATTGCCATTTTCACCGAACTGAATATTCAGTGCATGACCCTTGCGGGTGGTGCGCTACGGGAAGGTCTGGTTTACGGCATGCTGCATCTGGCCGTCGATCAGGACATTCGCAACCATACGCTGCGCAATATCCAGCGCCGGTTTATGGTGGATATCGAACAGGCGCATCGGGTAGCAAACCTGGCGGTCAGTTTCCTCGATCAGGTCGAAAACGAGTGGCATCTGGATCCTGTCAGCCGCGAACTGCTGGTGAGTGCGTGCCAGCTGCACGAGATCGGCCTGAGCGTCGATTTCAAACAGGCGCCGCTGCATGGTGCCTACCTGGTACGCAATCTCGATCTGCCCGGCTACACCCCGGCGCAAAAGAAGCTGTTGGCTACGCTGCTGTTAAACCAGACCAACCCCGTCGACCTCTCTTCGCTCCACCAGCAAAATGCGGTGCCGCCGCGCGTGGCGGAGCATCTCTGTCGCCTGCTGCGTCTGGCGATCCTTTTTGCCAGCCGTCGGCGCGACGATTTGCTGCCAGCCATCACCCTGAAGGCGGAAAGCGAGAAGTTGACGCTGAACCTGCCGGAAAAATGGCTGGATACCCATCCGCTGGGCGCAGAAATGCTGGTGCAGGAGTGTCAGTGGCAGAGCTATGTCCACTGGATGCTTGAAGCTCAATAATCCCGATTAAACGCCCGGCGACACGACGCTTACCGGGCACTCAAACTAGCGGTTTTTTGCCTTCTCCATCATCGCGCGAATATTGGCGATACTGGCCTGGCCTTTATGCATCCGCTCTTCGGCGGTAATCACTTTGCGCTCCTGCTCCCAAAGCACATCATCCTGCGGTAATTCCAGCAGAAAGCGGCTAGGCTCGGGACGCACCAGTTCCCCGTACTGACGGCGCTCTTTACACAGTGTAAAGGTCAGCTCTTTTTGCGCTCGCGTAATGCCCACGTAGGCCAGACGGCGCTCTTCATCAACGTTATCTTCATCGATGCTGCTCTGATGCGGCAGGATGCCCTCTTCCATCCCCACCAGGTAGACATAGGGGAACTCCAGCCCTTTCGAGGCGTGCAGGGTCATGAGCTGCACCTGATCCGCCTCCTCTTCGCTTTCACCGCGCTCCATCATGTCACGCAGGGTAAAGCGGGTGACGACCTGGGTCAGGGTCATCGGCTCGTCGATGTCAGAACCTTCCAGCATCTCGGTCATCCAGCTGAAAAGCGTATTGACATTTTTCATCCGCATCTCCGCCGCTTTCGGGCTGGCGGAGGTTTCATACAGCCAGGATTCATAGTCGATCCCGCGGATCAGATCGCGCACCGCTGCGATCGGCTCCCGCTCGCTCAGCTGCTGGATCTCGCGCAGCCAGTGAGTGAAGCGGGTCAGCGATTCATAACCACGCCCGGTTAAGCTCTGGCTCAGGCCCATATCGAAGCTGGCAGTCAGCAGGCTCTTATTGCGGGTCATCGCCCACTCGCCCAGTTTTTGCAGCGTCGCCGGGCCAATCTCGCGCTTCGGCGTATTCACGATCCGCAGGAAAGCGCTGTCATCATCCGGGTTGGTGAGTACGCGCAGGTAGGCGAGCAGATCCTTAATTTCCGGGCGCGAGAAGAACGACGTCCCACCCGAAATTTTGTACGGGATGCGGTTCTGCATCAGCATCTTTTCAAAGACGCGCGACTGGTGATTTCCGCGATAGAGAATGGCGTAATCTTTGTAGTTGGTCTTATTCACAAAGTGATGAGCAATCAGCTCCCCCGCCACGCGTTCGGCTTCGTGATCGTCGTTATTAGCGCTCAACACCTTAAGCTCAGTGCCATAGCCCAGCTCGGAGAAAAGGCGTTTTTCAAACACGTGCGGGTTATTGGCGATCAGGATGTTTGCCGCCTTCAGAATACGGCCAGATGAGCGGTAGTTCTGCTCCAGCTTGATCACCTGCAGCGCCGGGAAATCTTTGCTCAGCAGGACCAGGTTTTGCGGACGAGCGCCACGCCAGGAGTAGATCGACTGATCGTCATCGCCCACTACGGTAAAACGCGCCCGCTGGCCCACCAGCAGTTTCACCAGCTCGTACTGGCTGGTGTTGGTGTCCTGATATTCATCCACCAGCAGGTAGCGGATCTTGTTCTGCCAGCGCTCGCGCACCTCTTCATTGCGCTGAAGCAGCAGCGTCGGGAGCAGGATCAGATCGTCAAAGTCCAGCACATTGCAGGCTTTGAGATGATCGTTGTACAGGCTGTAGCAGTGGGCGAAGATCCGATCCCGCTCTCCTTTGGCGCTTGCAGCGGCCTGGGCAGGGTCCATCAGATCGTTTTTCCAGTTGGAGATCGTAGAGATCAACTGCTGCAACACCGTTTTGTCGTCTTCGATCAGCCCTTCGGTCAGCTCTTTCAGCAATGCCACCTGATCGGTATCGTCAAACAGGGAGAAGTTCGACTTCATGCCCAACGCCGCGTATTCGCGCTTAATGATATCCAGCCCCAGGGTATGGAAGGTGGAGATCATCAGGCCGCGCGCCTCTTTACGCCCTAACGTCTGGCCGACACGCTCTTTCATCTCGCGCGCCGCTTTGTTGGTAAAGGTTACCGCCGCGATATGGCGTGCCTGATAGCCGCAGCCGCGGATCAGGTGGGCGATCTTGTTGGTGATCACGCGGGTTTTACCGGAACCCGCCCCTGCCAGCACCAGGCATGGTCCAGTAACGAATTCGACCGCTTGTTGTTGTCCAGGGTTTAAACGCATGGGAATATTGCTCAATCTTCGAACGGGGTGGGGATTGTAGCAGAAAGCCGGGCGCAGATTTACCGGCTAATGATAAAGTGAAGAAAACGCGATGAACGCCTGGAACAGAACCATGAAAAAGACCGCCGCAGCCCTGCACATTCTGGTAAAAGAAGAGAAACTGGCGCAGGAGATCCTCGCCAAACTGGAACGCGGCATCAGCTTTGATCATCTGGCGAAGCGCTACTCGAAATGCCCGTCCGGGCGTAACGGCGGCGATTTAGGTGAATTTAAGCAGGGTGCCATGGTGGGGCCTTTCGATCAGGCGGTCTTCAGCTGTCCGCTACTGAAGCCTTACGGCCCGGTGAAAACCAAATTTGGCTACCATATCATTAAGGTGCTGTACCGCAGCTAACGCGTGGTATATTGCGCCCCGATTTTACTCAACCCTTCAAGGCACGATCATGGCGAAAACAGCGGCAGCAATGCACATCCTGGTAAAAGAAGAGAAACTGGCTCTGGAGCTTCTGGAGCAGATCAAGAACGGCGGCGACTTCGAGAAGCTGGCGAAAAAGCACTCCACCTGTCCATCAGGTAAAAAAGGCGGTCATCTGGGTGAATTCCGTCAAGGCCAGATGGTTCCGGCGTTCGATAAAGTGGTGTTCTCCTGCCCGGTGCTGGAGCCTACCGGCCCACTGCACACTCAGTTCGGTTACCACATCATCAAGGTGCTGTACCGCAACTAATAAAAAAGCCCGGTGGCGCTAACGCTTACCGGGCCTACTTTTGCACTTTGTAGGTCGGGTAAGGCGTAGCCGCCACCCGACAATTTACTTAACCTGCTACGGCAATACGTTTCATATCGGTCATATAACCACGCAACTTCTGGCCCACCTTCTCGATCTCGTGGCTACGAATCGCTTCGTTCACGTCACGCAGCTGGGCATTATCTACCGCACCTTCGTTGATCGCTTTACCCAGGTCGCCGGTCTGCAGCGTGGTCATGAACTCTTTCAGCAGCGGTACGCAGGCGTAAGAGAACAGGTAGTTACCGTACTCAGCGGTATCAGAGATCACCACGTTCATTTCGTACAGACGCTTACGGGCGATGGTGTTCGCGATCAGCGGCAACTCGTGCAGTGATTCATAGTACGCAGACTCTTCGATGATGCCGGAATCCACCATGGTTTCGAAGGCCAGCTCAACGCCCGCTTTCACCATCGCAATCATCAGAACACCTTTATCGAAGTACTCCTGCTCGCTGATTTTCCCGTCGAACTGCGCCGCGGTTTCGAACGCGGTTTTGCCGGTCTCTTCACGCCAGGTCAGCAGGTTTTTGTCATCGTTGGCCCAGTCAGCCATCATGCCGGAAGAGAATTCACCGGAGATGATGTCGTCCATGTGTTTCTGGAACAGCGGAGCCATGATGGTTTTCAGCTGCTCAGACAGCGCGTAAGCACGGACTTTCGCCGGGTTAGACAGGCGATCCATCATCAGGGTGATCCCGCCCTGCTTCAGCGCTTCGGTAATGGTTTCCCAGCCGAACTGAATCAGTTTTTCAGCGTATGCCGGGTCGGTACCTTCTTCCACCAGCTTGTCGAAGCACAGCAGGGAGCCGGCCTGCAGCATACCGCACAGGATAGTCTGCTCACCCATCAGGTCAGATTTCACTTCTGCAACGAAGGAAGATTCCAGCACGCCCGCACGGTGGCCGCCGGTGGCTGCTGCCCATGCTTTGGCAATCGCCATGCCTTCGCCTTTCGGATCGTTTTCCGGGTGAACCGCAATCAGCGTTGGCACGCCGAAACCACGTTTGTACTCTTCACGCACTTCGGTACCCGGGCACTTCGGCGCTACCATCACGACGGTGATGTCTTTACGGATCTGCTCGCCCACTTCAACGATGTTGAAGCCGTGGGAGTAACCCAGCGCCGCACCGTCTTTCATCAGCGGCTGTACGGAACGCACAACGTCAGAGTGCTGTTTGTCCGGGGTCAGGTTAACCACCAGATCCGCCTGCGGAACCAGCTCTTCGTAGGTACCGACTTTGAAGCCGTTTTCGGTCGCTTTGCGCCAGGAAGCACGCTTCTCAGCAATGGCTTCTTTACGCAGGGCATAAGAGATATCCAGACCGGAGTCACGCATGTTCAGGCCCTGGTTCAGACCCTGTGCGCCACAGCCGACGATGACCACTTTTTTACCCTGAAGGTAGCTCGCGCCGTCAGCAAATTCGTCGCGCGCCATAAAGCGGCATTTGCCCAGCTGCGCCAGCTGCTGGCGCAAGTTCAGTGTATTAAAGTAGTTAGCCATGGGTGATACCTCGTGATGTTGTGCGTCTTATTGTTCGGTTCGCTTTTCAGCGAGAATGTACCCACATTACAACAGGAAATTTATTGCGGAAATTGATATATTCACAACGTTACGTTGCAATTTCTGCAATATAAAACCCGGGAGTGGAATCGGTGGATTTACGCGATCTGAAATTGTTCCTGCATCTGGCGGAAAGCCGTCATTTTGGCCGCAGCGCGCGGGCGATGCACGTCAGCCCCTCTACGCTTTCCCGCCAGATCCAGCGCCTGGAAGAGGACCTCGGACAACCGCTATTTATACGCGATAACCGCACGGTCACCCTCACCGAAGCCGGCGAAGAACTGCGCACGTTTGCCCAGCAAACCTTGTTGCAGTATCAGCAGCTGCGCCACACCATCGACCAGCAGGGGCCATCGCTTTCCGGGGAATTGCATATCTTCTGCTCGGTGACCGCCGCCTATAGCCATCTGCCGCCCATCCTCGATCGCTTCCGGGCCGAACATCCGTCGGTGGAGATCAAACTCACCACCGGCGATGCCGCCGACGCGATGGAAAAGGTGGTGACGGGAGAAGCGGATCTGGCGATTGCCGGTAAACCGGAAACCCTGCCGGGGGCGGTGGCGTTTTCAATGCTGGAAAATCTGGCAGTGGTGCTGATCGCCCCGGCGCTGCCCTGCCCGGTGCGTAACCAGGTGTCGGTGGAAAAACCCGACTGGTCCACGGTGCCCTTTATCATGGCCGATCAGGGGCCGGTACGTCGCCGCATCGAGTTGTGGTTCCGTCGCCAGAAGATCAGCAATCCATCAATTTATGCCACGGTCGGCGGCCACGAGGCGATGGTTTCGATGGTGGCGCTCGGCTGCGGCGTGGCGCTGCTGCCGGAAGTGGTGCTGGAGAACAGCCCGGAGCCGGTGCGTAATCGCGTGATGATCCTGGAGCGCAGCGACGAGAAAACGCCGTTCGAGCTTGGCGTCTGTGCACAAAAAAAGCGGCTGCATGAGCCGCTTATTGATGCGTTCTGGAAGATATTGCCGAACCATTAACCCGCCAGGAAGAACCTGAACGCCGGGTTGTGGGTTTCGTCATGACAGTCATAACCCAGCTCGTTCAGCCGCGTTTCGAAATCCGGCTCATGCTCGCCCAGTTCGAATGCCGCCAGCACGCGACCGTAGTCGGTGCCGTGACTGCGGTAGTGGAACAGGGAGATGTTCCAGTGCGTACCCAGCGTATGCAGAAACTTCAGCAATGCGCCTGGCGATTCCGGGAACTCGAAGCTGAACAGACGCTCCTGTAACGGCTTCGACGGACGCCCCCCGACCATATAGCGAACGTGCAGCTTCGCCATTTCATCATCGGAGAGATCCACCACGCTGTAGCCACCCTGGTGCAGCAGGTTGAGGATCTCTTTACGCTCTTCCAGGCCACGGCTCAGACGCACGCCGACAAAAATGCAGGCGTCTTTGGCATCGGCAAACCGGTAGTTGAACTCCGTCACCGAGCGACCGCCCAGCAGCTGGCAGAACTTAAGGAAACTGCCCTTCTCTTCCGGAATGGTCACCGCCAACAGCGCTTCACGCTGTTCTCCAAGCTCGCAACGTTCGGAAACGTAGCGCAGACCGTGGAAGTTGACGTTAGCCCCGGAGAGCACGTGGGCCAGACGCTCGCCGCGGATGTTGTGCTGGGCGATGTACTTTTTCATCCCCGCCAGCGCAAGCGCGCCGGACGGTTCTGCCACTGCACGCACATCCTCGAACAGATCCTTCATCGCCGCGCAGATCGCATCGCTGTCGACGGTGATGATGTCGTCGAGATACTCCTGGCAGACGCGGAAGGTTTCATCCCCGATGCGTTTCACCGCCACGCCTTCGGCAAACAGCCCGACGCGCGGTAAGTCCACCGGATGACCAGCATCCAGCGCCGCCTTCAGGCAGGCAGAATCCTCGGCTTCAACGGCGATGACTTTGATCTGCGGCATCAGCTGTTTGATCAGCACCGCCACGCCCGCAGCTAACCCGCCGCCGCCAACCGGTACGAATACGCGGTCGAGATGGGCATCCTGCTGTAACAGCTCCAGCGCCAGGGTGCCCTGGCCGGCAATCACCATCGGGTGATCAAACGGCGGCACCCAGGTGAAGCCCTGCTGCTGCGCCAGATCGATGGCTTTGGCTTTCGCCTCGTCAAAATTGGCACCGTGGAGCAGCACTTCGCCGCCAAATCCCCGCACCGCATCGACTTTAATATCTGCGGTTGCCACCGGCATGACGATCAGGGCTTTCAGCCCCAGTCGCGCGGCAGAGAACGCCACGCCCTGGGCATGGTTGCCCGCCGAAGCGGTGATTACGCCACGCGCTTTTTGCTCGTCGGTCAGCCCGGCCATCATCGCGTAGGCGCCGCGCAGCTTGAAGCTGTGCACCGGCTGGCGGTCTTCGCGCTTCACCAGAATGACGTTATCCAGCCGCGACGACAGCTTGTCCATTTTTTGCAGCGGCGTGACCTGCACCGCTTCATAGACCGGCGCACGCAGCACCGCCCGGAGATATTCCGCCCCCTCAGGGGCAGACGATAAGGGTTGGGATTCGGCCATCATTAGCCCCCAAGCTTGGATTTATCGCGCACCGCGCCTTTATCCGCACTGGTGGCAAGGGTGGCGTAGGCACGCAGGGCGAAGGAGACTTCACGCTGACGATCTTTCGGCGTCCAGGCTTTATCGCCACGCGCATCCTGTGCTTCACGGCGGGCAGCGATTTCCTGCGGGCTCAGCTGCAGTTGAATACCGCGATTCGGAATGTCGATTTCGATCAGGTCGCCATCTTCGATGATCGCGATGTTGCCGCCGCTGGCGGCTTCCGGCGAAACGTGACCGATTGAAAGACCGGAAGTACCGCCGGAGAAACGACCGTCGGTGATCAGCGCACAGGCTTTACCGAGGCCCATGGATTTGAGGAAGGTGGTCGGGTAGAGCATCTCCTGCATTCCCGGCCCGCCTTTTGGTCCTTCATAGCGGATGACAACGACATCGCCCGCCACGACTTTGCCGCCGAGGATCGCTTCTACCGCATCATCCTGGCTTTCATAGACTTTTGCCGGGCCGGTGAATTTGAGGATGCTGTCATCCACGCCTGCGGTTTTAACGATACAGCCGTTTTCCGCGAAGTTGCCGTACAGAACCGCCAGGCCGCCATCTTTGCTGTAGGCGTTTTCCAGCGAGCGAATGCAGCCTTCGGCGCGATCGTCATCCAGGGTGTCCCAGCGACAGTTCTGCGAGAACGCCTGCGTGGTACGGATCCCTGCCGGGCCGGCGCGGAACATGCTTTTTACCGCGTCGTCTTTGGTCAGCATCACATCGTACTGATCCAGTGTTTGTGGCAACGTCAGGCCGAGAATGTTTTTCACCTCACGGTTCAGCAGCCCGGCGCGATCCAGCTCGCCCAGAATCCCCAGCACGCCACCGGCACGGTGAACATCTTCCATGTGATATTTAGGGGTGCTTGGCGCAACCTTACACAGCTGCGGTACCTTGCGGGACAGCTGGTCAATGTCGGTCATGGTGAAATCAATTTCCGCTTCCTGAGCCGCGGCCAGCAGGTGCAGAACGGTGTTGGTCGAACCGCCCATGGCGATATCCAGGGTCATGGCGTTTTCAAACGCCGCTTTGCTGGCGATATTGCGCGGCAGTGCGCTGGCATCGTCCTGCTCGTAGTAGCGTTTGGTCAGTTCAACGATGCGTTTACCGGCGTTGAGGAACAGCTCTTTACGATCGGCGTGGGTCGCCAGCAGCGAGCCGTTACCCGGCTGAGACAGGCCCAGCGCTTCGGTCAGACAGTTCATCGAGTTGGCGGTGAACATACCGGAACAGGAGCCGCAGGTTGGACAGGCGGAACGCTCAACCTGATCGCTCTGCTCGTCGGAGACTTTCGGGTCGGCACCCTGAATCATCGCGTCGACCAGGTCGAGCTTGATGATTTTATCGGAAAGCTTGGTTTTACCCGCTTCCATTGGGCCGCCGGAGACGAAGATCACCGGAATGTTCAGGCGCAGGGAGGCCATCAGCATCCCCGGGGTGATTTTGTCGCAGTTGGAGATGCAGACCATCGCATCGGCACAGTGGGCGTTAACCATGTACTCCACCGAATCGGCGATCAGCTCGCGCGACGGCAGTGAATAAAGCATGCCCCCGTGCCCCATCGCGATCCCGTCATCCACGGCGATGGTGTTGAACTCTTTCGCCACGCCGCCGGAGGCTTCAATCTGCTCGGCAACCAGCTTCCCGAGATCGCGAAGATGAACGTGACCCGGGACGAACTGGGTAAACGAGTTGACCACGGCGATAATCGGTTTGCCGAAATCGGCGTCGGTCATCCCGGTGGCGCGCCACAGCGCGCGGGCGCCGGCCATGTTGCGGCCGTGAGTGGTGGTGGCGGAACGGTACTTAGGCATGCGTTATTTACTCCGTCTATCTGGTAAATGGGACGGTGCGTGCCGTCCCATATTTATGCTTATTGATTAACCTGATCCAGCCAACCCCATTTATCTTCGGTTTCGCCGGTAAAGAGGCCAAAGAAGGCGTCCTGGATACGTTTGGTGACCGGACCACGGCGACCTTCGCCTACCTGGATGCCGTCAACGCTGCGTACCGGGGTGATCTCTGCGGCGGTACCGGACATGAAGATTTCATCGGCCAGGTACAGCGATTCGCGGGACAGAACCTGCTCGCGCACTTCGATACCCAGATCCTGCGCCAGCTTGATGATGGCGTCACGGGTAATACCCGGCAGAGCGGAGGAGGTAAACGGTGGCGTGAACAGAATGCCATCTTTCACTTCGAACAGGTTCTCACCTGCGCCTTCAGAGATGTAGCCGTTCACATCCAGGGCGATACCTTCCTGATAGCCGTGGCGACGTGCTTCGCTGCCAACCAGCAGGGAGGAGAGGTAGTTACCGCCCGCTTTTGCTGCGGTCGGGATGGTGTTAGGTGCTACGCGGTTCCAGGAGGAAACCATCGCGTCGATCCCCTGCTCCAGCGCTTCTGCGCCGAGGTAGGCTCCCCACGGGAACGCGGCGATGATCACATCGGTGGTGTAACCGGCTGGCGGATTAACGCCCATACCCACATCGCCCACGAACACCAGAGGACGAATATAGGCGCTGGTCAGGTTGTTTTTGCGCAGGACGGCGCGGCATGCTTCCATCAGCTCGTCGACGCTCTGGGAAACCGGGAAACGATAAATTTTGGCTGAATCACGCAGACGTTGCATGTGTTCGCGATGGCGGAACACCACCGGACCTTTGTGTGAGTCGTAGCAACGGATGCCTTCAAAAACAGACGTACCGTAGTGCAGAGCGTGGGACATCACGTGGACTTTAGCGTCCTCCCAGCGAATCATCTCACCATTGGACCAAATGAAATCAGCTTTCTTCGTCGTCATTTTTCTTCCTTTGCGCTCAGGCGCGAATTTGTTGTGTTTGCGATGTAGCGGCACGCTGCTGAATATCGACCCGTGCGACGTCGACCAGTTTGCTCAACTGGCTAAACAGTAATTCGACGGGGCGCTGGCTGGCAACGGTCAATTCGATATTTATGTTCTGCGCGTCGGTGGCGGTTTCCATGTTCATGGAACATATCTGGAACCCACGATGGCGCACCACGCGCAACACACGTTCTAATGTTTCCGGGTTGAAGCGAGCCTGCACGGCGACCTGATGTTGCATCATGATAATTTCTCCAGCATTTGTGAGTTACTGGCGCCGGGCGGCACCAACGGCCAGACATTCTCAAGCTCGTCGATTGAGACATGAAGCAGGTAAGGCCCCTTGCTTGACAGCATTTCATCAAGTGCCGCTTCAACCTGGTCTTTACGGGTAATGTGCTGGCCAGGGATGCCGAAGGCGCTGGCCAGAACGAGGAAATCGGGGTTATCGGTCAGGGTGGTTTCGCTGTAACGCTCCTGGAAAAAGAGCTGCTGCCACTGGCGCACCATGCCTAAACGTTGGTTATCCAGCAGCACGATCTTCACCGGCAGTTGCTTGCGTTTGATGGTGCCCAGCTCCTGCACGTTCATCATGAAGGAGCCATCTCCGGAGACACAGATCACCGTATCCTCCGGGCGCGCCACCTGGGCACCTACGGCGGCTGGCAAGCCGAAGCCCATGGTACCTAAGCCACTGGATGTGATGAAGTTTTCCGGTCGCGTGTAGGTCATGTGCTGGGCGGACCACATCTGATGCTGGCCCACGTCGGTGGTCACCACGCTGTCGGCCGGTTTGCGATCCGACAGCTGCTTGAGCAACAACGGGGCATAGATCGCTTCACCAGGATGGTCGTAGCGCCAGGCGTGCTCGCGGCGCATCTCTGCCGCATGCTGACGCCACGCGTCGATCGCTAAAGGCTGCTGTAACGCAGGCAGCAGCGCGTTGAGGTCACCCTGCAGGGCCACGTGCGCCTGACGGAGCTTGTGCATCTCTGCCGGGTCGATATCCATATGAATAACTTTGGCATTCGGTGCGAAGGTATTCAGCTTGCCGGTGACGCGGTCGTCAAACCGCGCGCCTACGGCGATCAGCAGGTCACACTCCTGCACGGCGAGGTTGGCGGCTTTGGTGCCGTGCATCCCCAGCATGCCGAGATAGTACGGGTAGTCAGCCTCCACCGCGCCCAGGCCTTTTAAGGTGCAGGCCGCTGGCATCCGGGTAGTGGCAATAAATTCGCGCAGGGCCGGCACCGCCTGCGCCATCCCCACGCCGCCGCCCACATACAGGATCGGCTTTTGCGCGTGGGCTAACATCTGGCTGGCCTCGCTGACTTCGGCAAACGGGAACGCATCCTCACTCTCAACGGTGGAGAAGTGCGGCTCCAGATCGCCCAGGGCAACCTGAATATCTTTCGGGATATCAACCAGAACTGGGCCAGGACGGCCTGAGTTTGCCACCTCAAAGGCTTCCGCCATCACGCGCGGCAGCTCTTCCAGGGATTGCACGAGGAAGCTGTGTTTCGTACAAGCCAGTGACAAACCGAGAACGTCCACTTCCTGGAAAGCGTCGGTGCCGATCAAAGGTGAAGCGACCTGGCCGGTGATCGCCACAACCGGAACGGAATCAAGCAGCGCGTCAGCCAGGCCGGTGATCAGGTTGGTCGCACCCGGGCCAGAGGTCGCCATGCAGACGCCTGTTTTCCCGGTTGCACGGGCATAACCAATGGCCGCCATCGCCGCACCCTGCTCATGTCGGCACAACAGGTGTTCCACGCCGCCGTCATACAACGCATCGTAAATCGGCATAATTGCGCCACCCGGGTAACCGAAGATGGTATCGACTCCCTGCGCTCGCAACGCATGTACTACCCACTGTGCGCCATTCATAGTTACTTCCCCGTCGTAAATCGTGAGAAACAGAATTTTGTGCTACTACTCATCGTCTGCTCCTCGTTTATGTTTTAAGGTCATAAAAAAACCCCCGGACCTTTCGGTGCGGGGGTCTTAGTTCGTTAAGGCTTGATTACTAAGCCTTTCCTCGTCCAAGTGCAGCCCCGCACGGTGGGATAATAATCACCACCACGCTAATCACGACCAGGCTAATCACTCGTAGAAGGGCTGTCATTTTCTGTTCTTTTTGCATCTTGTTCGAAGGAATACCTAAAGAGTTATCACAGATATCGAACCGAGCACAACTTTTTTTTATAATTCACTTTCTTATGACGCGAATAGTTTAGATAAAAATCATTGTTTTTTATGACAAAAATAGAAAATGAATTATTTTCATTTTTTATTACTCAACAAAGGCCGATAAGGAAAACGTATTGAGCTTTGCGAGCAGGCTTCCATGACAATGAAAAGGTTACAATTTCGGGGAAATATTGCAGAACAGGCCCCGTAAAAACGCGATTTGCCGATAAAAAGCGGGACCACAAAGTGACATAGTGGCGCTACAAGGAGGCTCGTTATGTCATTGTCGGTTGTTTATACCCGCGCTGCGTTAGGCGTTAAAGCGCCGCTCATTTCCGTAGAAGTTCACCTCAGTAATGGCCTCCCGGGCTTAACGCTGGTCGGCCTGCCGGAAACCACCGTCAAAGAGGCCAGGGATCGGGTACGCAGCGCCATCATCAATAGCGGTTATACCTTTCCGGCCAAAAAGATCACCATCAATCTGGCGCCAGCCGATTTACCCAAGGAAGGCGGGCGATATGATTTACCTATCGCCATTGCGCTTCTCGCCGCCTCTGAGCAGCTCTCCTCTCCCAGACTAAGCGCATACGAGTTTGTGGGTGAGCTGGCGCTTACAGGCGCATTAAGAGGGGTTCCCGGCGCGATAACTGGCGCCCTGGCGGCTATTCAGGCTGGCAGAGAGATTATTGTCGCCAACGATAACGCCGCCGAAGTCAGCCTTATCGAACAAAAAGGCTGTCTGGTGGCAGAACACTTGCAGGAGGTATGCGCCTTTCTTGAAGGCCGTCACGAACTGACTGCCCCCGTTGGGGAGCCTCTTGTACCAGGCAATGACGATCGTGATATCAGCGATATCATCGGTCAGGAGCAGGGTAAACGGGCCCTGGAGATCACTGCGGCCGGTGCACATAATCTGCTGCTGATTGGTCCACCTGGCACCGGCAAAACCATGCTTGCGAGTCGGCTCAATGGCCTGCTACCGCCACTCAGCAACCATGAGGCGCTGGAGAGTGCGGCAATCGTAAGTCTGGTGAACGCCACATCGATGTATAAGCAGTGGCGTCAGCGTCCCTTTCGCGCACCTCATCACAGCGCCTCGCTCGTGGCCATGGTGGGCGGGGGTGCTATCCCTGCACCGGGAGAGATTTCGCTGGCGCATAACGGCATTCTCTTTCTGGACGAGTTACCCGAGTTTGAACGACGCGTACTGGATGCCTTACGCGAGCCTATCGAATCGGGGCAGATCAATATCTCCCGTACCCGCGCAAAGATCAGTTATCCGGCGCGATTCCAGCTTATCGCCGCCATGAATCCCAGCCCAACGGGGCATTATCAGGGTAATCACAATCGTTGTTCACCCGAACAGACGCTTCGCTATCTGGGGCGCTTATCCGGACCGTTTCTCGACCGCTTCGACTTATCGCTTGAGATCCCGCTACCGCCGCCAGGGTTGCTAAGCCAGGCGCATGCCATGGGAGAATCCAGCCTCACTGTGCGAAACAGAGTGATTGCCGCGCAGGAGCGACAGCTGGTGCGGCAAAATAAACTCAATGCCCATCTGGATAATGCGGAGATCCGCAGATTTTGCCCACTCATGGCAGAAGATGCCCGGTGGCTGGAAGAGACCCTTACCCGATTCGGCCTGTCGGTACGTGCCTGGCAAAGGCTGCTGAAGGTGACCCGTACGATTGCCGATCTGGAGGAGAGTGAAAATATTGAACGCAGACACCTGCAGGAGGCCCTGAGCTATCGCGCTATCGATCGCTTGCTGCTGCATCTGCAAAAAATGCTGGCATAAAAAAAGGGGCCGGAGCCCCTTCTTCTTAATCGTCTGATTCGGTGTAGTCTTCTGCACCTTCCATCTGTGGTTTACCACCAGACAGAGTATGGAACCGCTTTGGACGTTTGATACGCCCCATATACTTGATCCATACGCGCTCCGCTTCCGTTATCGGCTCACGTTCGCCACGGCAGACGGCAACAAACGATTTTTCGTCATCAGTGGTGGGTTCACGTTTTCCCAAATCCAGTTCATTGAAAGCATAACCGTGGCGCTCAAGCAGTTGTGCCTCTTTGATGGTGAAATCACCATGGCGAGAAAATCCGCGTGGATAATTTTTATTGTCGAAAAAACGATTAGTCGTCGTAAAGCTTTCCGCCATCCTACACGCTCCTATATCTTTGGCCGAGCTATTTATGGCGCGGAGTATTAGTTACGCTTGACAGAGCGTCCAACAAAACATTTAAATCATAACGACAAATTATTTTGCGGAGAAAACCGTGGATACGGAATTGCTAAAAACTTTCCTCGAAGTGAGCAGAACTCGCCACTTTGGGCGCGCCGCAGAAGCGCTTTATCTGACTCAGTCGGCGGTGAGCTTTCGTATTCGTCAGCTTGAAAATCAGCTTGGGGTGAATCTTTTTACCCGTCATCGCAATAACATTCGCTTAACGCCCGCAGGTGAAAAACTTCTGCCCTATGCAGAAACCCTGATGAATACCTGGCAGGCCGCGCGTAAAGAGGTTGCTCATACCTCAAAGCATAATGAGTTTTCTATCGGTGCCAGCGCCTCTTTATGGGAGTGCATGCTAAGCCCCTGGCTTAGCCGATTGTATCGCTCTCACGGACAGCTGCAGTTTGAGGCCCGCATTGCGCAACGGCAGTCGCTGGTAAAGCAGTTGCATGAACGACAGCTGGATCTGCTGATCACTACCGAAGCCCCGAAAATGGATGAATTTAGCAGCCAGATCCTTGGGCAGTTCACTCTGGCGCTTTATGCTGCTGAATCTTCGGCCATGAAAAGCGACCTGAACTATTTGCGACTCGAGTGGGGACCCGACTTCCAGCCGCATGAGGCCGGTTTGATTGCCATTGACGATGTGCCGGTCCTGACCACCAGTTCCGCTGAGATAGCCTGCCAGCAGCTCGCATCGCTAAAAGGTTGCACCTGGTTGCCGCAACGCTGGGCCAGTAATAAACCGGGTTTACATACGGTGACGGATTCAGCCACTCTCCAGAGGCCGCTGTATGCCATCTGGTTGCAGAACAGCGATAAGCAAAGCCAAATCAAAGATCTGCTTAAAATCAATGTGATGGATTAATGGATATGTTGCAGGGACGCAACGCAAAGACGTTAAAGAGGCAGGTCTTTGCTTTCTTACAGGCAAAAAAAATCCTTTGCCGAAGCAAAGGATTCTTTATATGGCAGGGGCGGAGAGACTCGAACTCGCGACACCCGGTTTTGGAGACCGGTGCTCTACCAACTGAGCTACGCCCCTAAATTTCTTGCTACTAAGCCTGCTACATTAGCAGGCTTAGTTTTAATAGGTGGCGGAACGGACGGGACTCGAACCCGCGACCCCCTGCGTGACAGGCAGGTATTCTAACCGACTGAACTACCGCTCCACCGAATACTTCTGTAACCACCGGGTTAATGCCCCGGTTCACTACGTAATTTGATGCCTGGCAGTTCCCTACTCTCGCATGGGGAGACCCCACACTACCATCGGCGCTACGGCGTTTCACTTCTGAGTTCGGCATGGGGTCAGGTGGGACCA
>NZ_JAMHKS010000060.1:0-90020 GCF_025566055.1 Leclercia tamurae | reverse complement strand
CGTATATAAGGTACTGGAACCACAAGCGTATCAAACTGAGTCTGGGAGGACTCAGCCCGGTGGCGTTCCGGGCTGAGTATCTGAAGACCGGTTAATACAAGCCGTCCAGGTTTTGGGGCGCAGTTCAGTAGCCGCCACCCGGCAGTGTCACTATTGTTGCGCTACTTTCTTCATTGGAATTAACGAAATAACAAACGCACCCAGCACCAGGAACCCGGCCACCATAAAGATCCCGGCGTTGAAGTTGCCGGTGACATCCTTCATCCAGCCCATCAGCAGCGGCCCCAGCGCGGCACCGGTCATCCCGGTGGCGTTAATCACCGCGATCCCCAGCGCCCGGGCGCGGAGTGAAATAGCGCGGTCCGGCGTCGTCCAGAAGATCACCATCGCGGCAAAGGCACCGGAAGAGGCCATCACGATCCCGGTGAACTGCAGCATCGGATCGCTGCTGGTGGCGGTCAGGATCCAGCCTGCGGCGGCAAACAGATACGGCAGCAGGGTGTGGACTTTACGCTCGTTGTGCTTGTCGGAACGTTTACTCCACCAGACCATCGCCACGATAGTACAGACCTGCGGGATGGCGCTGAGGATCCCGATGGTCACGTTGCTGCTCTCCTGGCTGATGCTGCGCAGGATCAGCGGCGTCCAGACGCTGAGGGCACTCAGAGTGTTAGTCAGGCAGAAGTAGGCGAGGGTATAAAGCATGATCGTTGGGGTGAACAGCTCCCGGAACATGCTGCGTTGCGTTGGCACCAGCGCGGCCTTTTCCCGCTGCTGGGCGCTCAGCGCATTGACGCGATCCGCCTCCAGCATCTCTTTCAGGCAGGCCTTGTCATCGCTGGTGAGCCAGCGGGCTTTATCCGGGCTGTCGTCCAGCCAGAACCAGACCACAAAGCCCAGGATCACCGACGGGAAGCCTTCCAGCAGGAACAGCCACTGCCAGCCTTTCAGGTTCATCACCCCGTCGAGGTTGAGAATATACCCCGAGGCCACCGAGCCCAGCGCCATCGTCACCGGCATGGCAATCATAAACAGGGCATTGGCGCGGGCGCGGTAGTGCGCCGGGAACCAGAAGGTTAAATAGAGCAGCAGGCCCGGCAGGAAGCCAGCTTCGGCGATCCCCACCAGCATACGCAGCACATACAGGCTACCAGGGCCGGTGGCGAACATGGTGGCGGTAGACGCAATCCCCCAGACCACCATCAGAATGGCGATCCAGCGCCGGGCACCCACGATACTCAGCATCACGTTGCTGGGGATCCCGCAGATAACGTACATCACGTAAAACAGGGTTGTCGCCAGGCCAAACATGGTGCTGGTCAGCCCCAGATCTTTGCCCATCGTCAGCCCGGCAAAGCCGATGTTGATACGATCCAGATACGAAAAGACGAACAGAATGAACAAAAAAGTGATGAGTCTGCGGAATAACTTTTTAATCACCCGCTGTTGACGCGGATCGAGCGTGGCGTCAGCAGGGGAAGGTGGAGCCAGCACGTCAGTGCGTGTCTGTTCCAGCGATGGACTCTCATTCATGAAAAGCTCCACATTGCGGTTATTGGTATTGTTGTGTCGTGCAACCTGAACACGTGCGCTAACGTATAGGAAATCGCACACATAAACGTCAATGTTATGTTTGAAAAATGATACGCAATTGTTAATCTCGTAGCGTTTTCGAATCATATTGCGATATCGATCGGCTTTCGTGGCGCGCAGGTAATAACAGAAGGCATTGCCGGGCGTGAAGAGGCTATAGCGGGCGGACAATAGCGGGTATAATTGCCGCCATTGCATCACTGCCGGAACCTCATTGCATGAGTCAAACCAACACATCGTCAGACACCGGGGCCGCTTTTCATCGCGAAGAGTTCCCGTTCTACTGGATCGTTAATGTCTATGCGCGTTACACGCAAGTGATGGAAATCACGCTAAAAAAGGTGCAGCTCGATGTTTCCCGCTTTCGGGTGCTGATGATTACCGAGCAGTACGGTAAAGCCAGCATCTCGCAGATCTCCGAATATGCGATGACCAAAATGCCTACCGTCACCAAAATCGTCGGTCGCCTGCGTGATGACGGCCTGGTGACCACCGCCAGCAGCGTGCAGGATGCCAGAGTCACCGAGGTGATGCTCACCGAGACCGGACGTGAAAAAGTGGCCGAAGCCCACCGCCTGGCCAGCAAGGTTTTTGAGAAGGGTTTTAAGGGTATGACCGCCGCCCAGATGGAAAAAATGAACCTTTCGCTGTCGAAGGTGCTTGATAACCTGAACGAGCTTTGAAGGCGCCGCAGAGAGAATTGCGGTTTTGTGACAGCCTTAAAAATTCCATATAATCCACATTAAAACAATCACTTAAACAAGAGTCGCGCTACGTCCTGGTGCGGCTTTTTTTTCATTTCCGCGCAGTGTTTATTGTTATTTATCATTGTCATAACCCTCCCTCCCACAAGTGTTATAAAAATGTTTCCATGTTATTTTTGCGTAAAATTAACGTGAAAAATTACTTGAATATTCATCTAAATCTTCCATGATTGACCTGAGTTCAGGTAGGTCGAATCGCAGCGAAGACTGCCCGACCGAATATGATTCGTTTTTTCTGGTTGAGGTGTGAATGATGCAGCCCGTTACTGAGAGCAATGGTTACGTAGAACGGTTTACCCTCGGCGAAGGCGATCTCTGCTTCGCGGTGAAAGACACCCTCGACATTGCAGGCTACCCGACCCGTGCCGGCTGCCAGGCGCTGGCTGCCAGCCAGGCGGCACAGCAGCATGCGGAGGTGGTGAAAACCCTGCTCGGACAGGGCTGCGCCCTGACCGGAAAAACGACCCTGCACGAACTGGCGTTCGGCGTCACCGGGATTAACCCCTGGAGCGGTACGCCGGTTAACCCCGAATTTCCTGACCTGATCCCCGGCGGCTCCTCCAGCGGCTCTGCTGCGGTGGTGGCCTCCGGTGAGGTGGATTTCGCCCTCGGCACCGACACCGGCGGCTCGGTGCGAATGCCCGCCGCCTGCTGCGGGATCCTCGGCTTAAAACCGACTTACGGCCGCCTTAGCCGGGTAGGGGTGATGCCCGCGTACAGCTCGCTGGACTGCGTGGGCCTCTTCGCCCGCGATGCCGATGTTCTGCGCCAGGTGCTGACCCGGCTGGCCATTCCGGTCGGCGCACCGCTGACCTCCCTGCCTGCCATCGGCTTTATCCCGACGGCCACTATCGGAATTGATTCCCTGCTGCTGAACGCCCTTGCGCAGCTTGACCTGCGTCCGCAGCAGGTTGAGCTCCCCCTTTTAGGCGATGCTCATCGTGCCGGGCTGACCCTCATCAGCCACGAAAACTGGCAGGCCTTTAGTCCGTTCTTGAGCGATGACCGGGTCTCCGCAGACGTGGCAACCCGCATCCGCGCCGGGGAAAGCATTGATGCCGATGCCCTGAATACCGCAGAGCACATCCGCCAGACGTTTACCGCCCAGGTCGATGCTCAACTGAAGACGACCCCATTGCTGGCGCTGGCAACCCTGCCGGAACTGCCCCCGACCCTGGAAGAGGCGAAAGACCCGCTGAGCGTGGTCAACCTGACCCGGCTGGTGCGTCCGTTCAACCTCAGCGGCCACCCGGCGCTGACCCTGCCTGCGGGCACGCTTCATGGCCGCCCGGTGGCACTGCAGCTGATCGCCGCCAAAGGCCAGGAGGGTCTGCTGGTGCAGGCCGCCGAATGGCTGGCTGAACGACGACGCCGCTAACCATCCCGTTTTACCGAACACAGTTCCAACAATAACTCAGTGAGTACCACTCATTGCGGCAGCGCTCGTCTCTCTGCGGGCCGCACACTCTTTTCGGGAGGAAGCTATGTCAGCCGTTCATGTTCGTGAGGAGCTCGTTCCACTGCTGAATGACGTTGCGGCCCGCAGCGCCGATTTTGAGCAACAGCGTCATATCTCTGACGACATCATCGCCCGGTTTAAGCAGGTCGGCGTCTATCGCGCGCTGGTCCCCAAAATCTACGGCGGCGAGGAGTGCTCCCCGGCGCAGTTCTGCGAGTTGATCGAGCAGATCGCCACCGCCGATGGCTCCGCGGGCTGGGTCGCCAGCTTCGGCATGAGCCCGTTTTATCTCGGCGCGCTGCCGCCGGAGACCCTGAAAGCACTCTACCGCGACGGCCCGGACGTGGTCTTCGCCGGGGGCATCTTCCCGCCGCAGAAGGCGGTGCTGGCCGACGGCGGCTACCGGGTCAGCGGGCGCTGGGGTTTTGCCAGCGGCAGCATGGGCGCGTCGGTGTTTGGCGTCGGCATCCTGCCGGAAAGTGTTGAAGCCCTGCCGCGGATGGCGGTCCTGCCGCGCGACAGCGTGCAGATCGACCCGGTGTGGAACACCGTCGGGCTGGCCGGAACCGGCAGCCACGATCTGGTGGTTAACGATGCCTTTGTGCCCCGGGAGTGGACCTTCGTGCGCGGCGGCGCCCTGAACCTCGACGGGGCGCTCTATCGCTACCCGGTGCTGTCTCTCGCAACCCAGGTGCTGTCGGTCGTGGCGCTCGGCGTGGCCCGCGCCGCCCTGAATGAGATCTATGCCATTGCCCATCGTCAGCAGTCGGTGACCGGCGCGCCACGGCTGGCGGATCGTCCCCAGGCGCAGATGCAGATTGCCCGCTGTGAAGCGGATCTGCGCTCCGCCCGGGCCTGGTTCTACGAGGCCATCGACGAGGTCTGGCAGGACATTCTTGCCGGGAACGAGCCTGACTGTGAGCAGATCAACGCCCTGCGGCTGTCGTCCACCCACGTCACCCGCGTGGCCGCCGAGGTCACCCGTCAGGCGCTGGCGCTGAACGGCATGGGCGGCATTACCATGAAGAGTCCGCTGCAACGCTACGTGCGCGACACCATGGTGATCACCCAGCACGCCTTTATGGGCGACCTCTCTTATCTCAATGCCGGCACGGTCTACTTCGGTGGCCAGCCTCTGCCGGGTTATTTGTAATTTTGACGAAAGGAACAACAGATGAGCCAGACAACAACCTTACGCGTGCTGTTTTGCATCGGCGTAAACCAGAACTTCTTTGATGCCACCCCGGCAGAAGCGAAACAGCTGTGGGGCGCGTTCGGCGTGATGATGAAAGGCATCGACGAAACCCAGGGCATCCGGGTGATCGGCAACATGGATGACGACCGTCTGATGGTCGGCCCGTCCACCGCCTCGCCGTGGACCACCTACGTGCTGGCGGATGCCGACAACCTCGACAGCGTGGTGGCCGCCTGCAACCTGTTCCGCACCACCCCGGTGGGCGACGGGGAGAGCAAGCTGTGGAAGTACTGCAAGATCGAAGCCCGCGTCGGGCGCGAACTGATTATTCAGTAACGGAGCCCATCATGAGCCCACAGGATGCGCTGCGTTTACAGCAGCTGGAAGATCAGCAGGCAGCCCGGGTCTGTATCAGCAACTACATGCGGCTGTGCGATCGGCTGGAGAGCATGGAGACGGTGCAGGCCATCGGGGCGCTGTTCAGCGCAGACGCCTGCTGGGAAGGGGTGGGTGAGCCCTACGCTACCCGGCTGGGCAGACATCAGGGACGTGCGGCAATTGAGGCGATGATGGCGGGCTACGTCCGCCACCCGGCGCACTTTGCCCTGAACGCCCATTTTCTCTGTTCCGAAGCGCTGTATCAGGATGCCGACGGGGAGCTGCATGGCCGCTGGCTGATGCTGCAAACCTCCGCCTTTACTGCGGGCGGCGCGCACCTGAACGCGGCTGAGCTGCAGATTATTTTCCGTCGCGAGGCGGGGGAGATGACCATCCACCATTTCGCCACCCGCAACCTGTTCAGCAGGCCGGTAAGCCACTGGCAGACGGCGGATGTGCTCCCGGTACCTGACAACAATTAGAACCCCGACGACGAGCAGGAGAGAGATTATGCAGTGTGACCACATCATCAATGTCAAAAATATCGATACCACGGCGCAGCCCGTCCCAAGCCGGGAAGAGATTGCGGCCCTGGTCAAACATGACCGCGTCCACACCTCGCTCTACACCTCAGACGAGCTGTTCCAGCTGGAGCTGGACCGTATTTTCACCAGGACCTGGGTCTGGGTGGCCCACGTCAGCGAGATCCCCGAGACCGGCAGCTTCAAAACCACCGAGATCGGTACCCAGCCGGTGATCGTGGTCCGCGACCGCAAAGGCACCATTCACACCCTGCTGAACCGCTGTCGCCACCGCGCGGCCACCGTCTGCGAACACCGCAGCGGCAAAACCAACAGCTTCGTCTGCCCGTATCACGGCTGGGGTTACGCCCTGGACGGTAGCCTGCGCGGCGTCCCGCACCCGGAAAGCTATGCCGATCGGCTGGAGAAAAACGAGCTGGGGCTGGTGTCGCTGCGTACCGAGCAGTATGCCGGCATGGTCTTCGCTACCTTTAACGAGCAGATCGAACCCCTGGAGGATTTCCTCGGCGCGGCGAAGAAGTGGATGGATCTGTTTATGAAGCAGGGGGCGGGCTATCCGATCAAGACCGGGCCTGCACACCGCTTCCGCTTCCCCGGCAACTGGAAGATCCAGCTGGAGAACACCACCGACGGCTACCACTTCCCGGTGGTGCACCGCTCTTTCCTGAGTTCGGTCGATAAGCAGACCGAAGAGATGCTGAACTTCGTCGACGGCAGCGGCTATGTCGAAGATCTCGGCAATGGCCACAGCGTGATGGTGATGATCCCCGAGCTGGTGGATCTCGAAGCCAACCTCGATGCGCCGATCCCGGAACGCTTTGTTGAGCTGGCGGACGAACTGCGCAAAGAGCACGACGAAGAGCAGGTGCGCCGCATCGTCCGTGCGGTAGGCGGCTCCGGCTTCAACCTCAACCTGTTCCCGAACATTGCCTGCTCAATGGCCTTCTTCCGCGTCCTGCAGCCCATCTCGGTGATGGAAACTGAAATCCACCACGCGGTGATCACCATGGACGGCGGGCCGGAGATAGCCAACCAGGCGCGTCTGCGTCTGCACGAACACTTCCAGGGCCCGATGGGCTTTGGCACCCCGGATGACTCCGAAGCCTGGGAGCGCGTTCAGCGCGGGGCTACCGCGGGGGATGACCTGTGGATCATGCTCAACCGCGGCCTGGCCGGGGAGTATCGCACCGATGACGGCCTGCGCAGCGACGTCAGCGCCGAAACCGGGATGCGTGCGGCCTACCAGCAGTGGAAAAAGTTAATGACGGAGAGCGAAAAATGATGACCCCGGATTCTGTCCTGTTTGCGGCGATGTCCGTAATCAACCTCGAAGGCGATCTGCTGGACCAGGGCGAGTTCAACGCCTGGCTGGATCTGTGGCAGCACGACGGCCTGTACGTGGTGCCCATTGACCCGAACGAGAAGGATTTTAAAAACAGCCTCAACTACGCCTGCGACGACCACCATATGCGCGAGCGCCGGGTGAAACGCCTCTACAGCGGGGAGTCGATCTCCACCACCCCGCGGGCCAGAACGCTGCGCACCCTGTCGCGCTTCCGCCTGCTGGCATCCAGCGAGGATCTGATCGTGGTGCGCGGGGCGCAATCCCTGTGGGAGCACCGCAAAGGCCACAGCCGCCACTACGCGGCGGACATCACCTGGCACCTTAAGCCCCAGGACGGCAGGTTGCTGATTACCCAGAAGGTGATCCGCCTGGTCAACAGCGACGATGTGCTGCACAGCATCGGCTACATCCTCTGAGGAGCCCTTCATGACGCAAACCGTATTAGTGACCGGTGCCGCCGCCGGTCTGGGCAACGCGATTGCCGCTCATCTGCTGAAGCAGGGTTACCAGGTGGTGCTGACCGATGTTGATCTGGATCGCGCCCGGGAGGCCGCGGATCGTCTCGATGACGGTCAGGGCCGGGTGCTGGCGCTGGGGCTGGATATCTGCCAGCCGCAGGATTTCACGCAGGCGCTGGATGCCACTCTTGAACGCTTCGGCAGCCTGCAGGTGCTGGTCAACAACGCCGCGCTGACCCTCGCCACGCCGGTGATGGAGATTGCCGTCGAGGAGTTCGATCGGGTGATCGCCACCAACCTGCGCGGCACCTTTGTCGGTTGCCAGACCCTGGGGCGCTACTTCGCCACCCGCGGCTACGGCCGCATCATTAACCTCGCCTCGCTGGCCGGGCAGAACGGCGGCACCGCCTCCGGAGCGCACTACGCGGCCTCGAAGGGCGGCATTTTAACCCTGACCAAAATCTTTGCCCGCGAGCTGAGCAAATCCGGCGTGACGGTCAACGCTATCGCCCCGGGCCCGCTGGATCTGCCGATGGTTCACGCCCTGGTACCGGAAGAGAAGATGCCCGGCCTGCTGCAGATGATCCCGGTGGGGCAGTTAGGTGAAGCTGAGTTTGTCGCCCAGGCCGTGGCCCTGCTGGCATCCGGGCAAGCGTCGTTTGTCACCGGGGCGACCTGGGACATCAACGGCGGCCTGTTTATGCGTTAAGGAGACAACATGCTGACATTACAGGTGATCGGGCGGGAGTTGCAGGGCGAGGTGGTCCTGCTGACCCTGGCGCATGCTGACGGGATCGACCTCCCGACCTTCAGCGCCGGGGCGCATATCGATCTGCATCTGGCAGAGGACCTGGTGCGTCCGTACTCCCTGTGCGGCGACCCGAAAGATCGCCAGCACTACCAGCTCGGCATTCTGAAAGAGAACCAGTCGCAGGGGGGCTCCCTGGCCGCCCATGCCCTCAACGTTGGGGATCGGATCCAGGTCAGCGACCCGCGCAACCTGTTTGCACTGGAGGCGTCAGCCGGTCACAGCCTGCTGATTGGCGGCGGGATTGGCATCACCCCGATGCTGGCGATGGCCGCTGAGCTTCATGCCGCCGGGCGCTCCTTCAGCCTGCACTACTGTGCCCGCTCGCGCGACGGGGCGGCCTTTATTTCCCTGCTGGAGCAGGCACCTTACGCCGACCGCGTTCAGCTGCACTTCAGCGACAGCCAACGCCTGAACCTGACGGCGGTGCTGACCGACGTTCCGGCCAACACCCACGTCTACACCTGCGGTCCGGTTCGGCTGATGGATGCCGTAACTGAACAAGCCGCAGCCCTGGGTTACCGCCCGGAGCAGGTACATCAGGAATGTTTCAGCGCCGAAGTGGAAACCGGCGGCGCGGCCTTTGAAGTGTTCGCGGCAACCAGCGGCATCACCGTGCAGGTGCTGGAGAACCAGACCATCGTCGAGGCGCTGGCGCAGGCCGGGCTGAAGGTGTGCGTCTCCTGCAAACAGGGGATCTGCGGCAGCTGCCTGACCGACGTGCTGGAGGGCGAGCCGGACCATCGCGACAGCTACCTGACCGACGAAGAGAAAGCCGACGGCGACCAGATTTTGTTGTGTTGTTCCCGGGCGAAAAGCGCCCGTTTAGTTATCGATCTGTGAGGAAATCCTTATGACACTGCAAACCGAATTTCGTAATGCCATGGCGCAGCTGGGGAGTGCGGTCTCTGTGATCACCACCGACGGCCCGGCGGGCAAGTTTGGCTTTACCGCCTCCGCCGTGTGCAGCGTCACGGATTCGCCGCCGACGCTGCTGGTCTGCATGAACCGCAACTCCTTTGCCAACGAGCATTTCAAGCGGAACGGCGCCCTGTGCGTCAACGTCCTCTCCAGCGACCACCAGCATCTCTCCGGGATCTTCGCCAACGCCAGCCTGCGCTCCGAGGAACGCTTTGGCTATGACTCCTGGCAGGTGCTGGCCAGCGGCGCGCCGGTGCTCAGCTCGTCGGTCGCCAGCTTCGACTGTCTGATCGACACCTGCCATGAAGTGGGTAGCCACACCGTTTTCTACTGCCAGGTGCAGGCGATCCGCATCAGCGAAGCCCCGCGCGGGCTGGTCTACTTCAACCGTCGCTATCATGCCGTCGGGCATGACCTGGAAGCGTAACGCTAACAATAAAAGGTACGCCGATGAGCCATGTCGAGACTCAAACCACCGCCGCTCCGGCTGCGGTGACGCAGGATGCCGGACAGCTGCGCAAGCTGGTGATCGCCTCGGTGCTGGGCAATGCCCTGGAATGGTATGACTTCTTTCTGTATGGCACCGCCGCGGCGCTGGTTTTCGGCCCGCTGTTCTTCCCGGTGGGCGGCGACCCGATGCAGGGCACGCTGCTGGCCTTCTCCGGCTTTGCGGTGGGCTTCCTCGCCCGGCCGCTGGGCGGGATCGTCTTCGGCCATATCGGGGATCGCTACAGCCGCAAAATGACCCTGATCATGACCCTGACCCTGATGGGGGCCACCACCTTTATCATCGGCCTGCTGCCGACTTATGCGCAGATTGGTATCTGGGCGCCGATCTCGCTCATCACCCTGCGCTTTTTACAGGGCGTGGCCTCCGGCGGGGAGTGGGGCGGCGGGGTGCTGATGCTAAGCGAGAACGCGCCTGCATCCCGTCGCGGCTACTTCACCGCCTGGAGTCAGATGGGGGTCTCCGGCGGGTTTGTCCTCTCGGCCTTTGCCTTTTACCTGGTGCAGAAGCTGCCGGAAGAGGAGCTGATGAGCTGGGGCTGGCGCGTGCCTTTCCTGCTCAGCATCCTGATCTTCCTGGTCGGGGTCTATATCCGCAAAAACATCCGCGAGAGCAAGGCTTTTAGCCAGGCCAAACCGGAGGCGAAGCACGAGAAGATCCCGCTGATGGTGCTGATCCGCGAGCACCCGAAGGCGCTGCTGCAGGCTATCGCCCTGCGTCTGCCGGAGAACGGGGCCTCCTATATCTTCTTCACCTTCTCGGTGGTCTACGCCAGACACATCGGTATCGGTACCGGGGAGATCATCAGCGCCGTGACTCTGGCGATGCTGGTGGAGTTCTTCTCGATCCTGTTCTGGGGCGCGTTCTCGGATCGCATCGGCCTGAAGCCGGTCTACTACATCGGCGTCATCGGCCTGCTGGTGATGGCCTTCCCGTTCTTCTGGCTGCTCTCCACCGGGGACTACGGCTGGATCATGCTGGCGATGCTGCTGGGTCTGCCGTTCTGCCACGGGGCGATGATCGGCACCCAGCCCTGCATCATGAGCGACCTGTTCCCGGTGCGCGTGCGCTACTCCGGCCTGGCGCTGGGGCATGAGGTGGGATCGATCTTCTCCGGCGGCCTCGGGCCGATGCTGGCGGTGGCGCTGCTGATGCATTTCGACGCCTCCTGGCCGGTCTCCCTGCTGCTGATGGCCTATGCGCTGCTGGCGTGGATCGCCCTGCGCAGCCTGCCGTCCACAATAAAAACAACGAGGTAAGCAAATGATTGATAAACGGATTGCTGCCACCGATGGTGCCGTGGCGGACATTTTCGACGGCGCGGTGGTGATGGTGGGCGGCTTTGGCGCGGCCGGACAGCCTGCCGAGCTTCTGGATGCCCTGATCCGCCGCCAGCCGCGGGATCTGACCCTGATCAGCAACAACGCCGGCAACGGCGACTATGGCCTGGCGGCGCTGCTGAAGGCCGGCTGCGTGAAGAAGGTGATCTGCTCCTTCCCGCGCCAGACCGACTCCTGGGTGTTTGACGACCTCTACCGCCGCGGCGAAGTCGAGCTGGAGCTGGTCCCGCAGGGCAACCTCGCGGCGCGCATCCAGGCGGGCGGCAGCGGGTTGGGGGCGATCTTCACCCCTACCGGGTTTGGCACCGAGCTGGCGGCGGGCAAAGAGACCCGCCACATCGACGGCAAAGATTATGTTCTCGAGTACCCGCTGAAAGCCGATTTCGCGCTGATCAAAGCCCTGAAGGCGGATCGGTGGGGCAACCTGGTGTATGACAAAACCGGGCGCAACTTCGGGCCAATTATGGCCGCCGCCGCCAGCTGCACCATTGCCCAGGTGAGCGAAATCGTCGCCCTCGGCGAACTCGATCCTGAAGCGGTGGTGACGCCGGGGATTTTTGTGCAACGCGTGGTGACGGTTGCGCCCGTTCGCCTGCCGCAGACGGCATAAGGAGATCTCGTGAATAAACTGACCCATCAACAGCTGGCCGAACGCATCGCCCGCGACATCCCTGAAGGGGCCTACGTGAACCTCGGCATCGGCCTGCCGACCCGGATCGCCAACTACCTCCCGGCGGATCGCGAGATCTTCCTCCACAGCGAAAACGGCATTCTCGGTATGGGGCCTGCGCCTGCGCCCGGCTGTGAAGATCCGGAGCTGATTAATGCCGGAAAACAGCCGGTGACGCTGCTCGAGGGCGGCTGCTATTTCCATCACGGCGACTCGTTCACCATGATGCGCGGCGGTCACCTCGATATCTGCGTGCTGGGGGCCTATCAGGTCTCTGAGCGCGGCGATCTCGCGAACTGGAGCACTGGCGAACCCTCTTCCATTCCGGCGGTGGGCGGGGCGATGGACCTGGCGATTGGCGCGAAGCGCGTGTATGTGATGACCGAACATCTGACCCGTCAGGGCGAGTGCAAGATCGTCAAAACCTGCACCTACCCGCTGACCGGGATGGCCTGCATCGACCGGATCTACACCGACATGGCGGTGATGGATATCACGGCGGACGGCATCGTGGTGCGCGAGCTGTTTGGCGACGTGACGGCGGAATACCTCCAGTCCGTCACCCCGGTGGCGCTGACCTTTGCCCTCAACGCCGAAACCGAGGAGGCGTGAATGGATCTGGAATATCGCCTCGATGGCCCACAAGAGGCTCCGGTGCTGGTGCTCTCTAACTCGCTGGGCACCACGTGGCAGATGTGGCAGCCGCAGATGGCCGACTTCACTCGCCACTTCCGCGTGCTGCGCTACAACACCCGCGGGCACGGTCGCTCTCCGGTGTCGGAAGGGGGCCTCACCCTCGATTCGCTGGGGCAGGACGTGATTGCCCTGCTGGATCATCTGGACATTGAGCGCGCCTTCTTCTGCGGCATCTCCCTCGGCGGTATGACCGGGATGTGGCTCAACCGCCACGCCCCGTCGCGCTTCCCGCGCATCGTGGTGGCCAATACCGCGGCGAAGATCGGCGAGGCCAGAGGCTGGTTGCAGCGCGCCGCCACCGTGCGCCAGCAGGGGATGACCCCGGTGGCCAGCACCGCGGCGGATCGCTGGTTTACCCCGGCCTTTCGCAAGCAAAACCCCGGCATGGTCCAGCTGCTGATCGACGATCTCGCCGCCACCCCAACCGAAGGCTATGCCGCCTGCTGCGAAGCGCTGGCCGCGGCGAATCTGCGCAATGAGGTGGCGGCCATGCTGCGCCCGATGCGGGTGATTGCCGGTACTGACGATCCGGTCACCACCCTGCAGGAGGCGGAATGGCTCGCTGCCCAGGCGAAGCAGACCGAATGCGTCGCCTTACCCGTATCACACCTGTCGAACGTCGCCTGCCCATCCGGGTTTAACCAGCACGTGATCACCTTTTTAACCGCAGGAGCTGCGACATGAGTATCACCATTGAATCCCTGGCCTGCTGGCTGGTGGATATCCCGACCATCCGCCCGCACAAGCTGTCGATGGCAACCATGGGCTGCCAGACGCTGACCCTCGTTCGCATGCAATGCGCCAACGGCATCACCGGCTGGGGAGAAGCTACCACCATCGGTGGCCTGAGCTACGGCGCCGAAAGCCCGGAGGGGATCAAATCCGCCATTGAAACCTATCTGGCCCCGCTGCTGTGCGGCCAGTCGTTCCACGGCGTGGCCGACCTGGCAGAGAAGATGAACGCCAGCGTGAAGGGCAACACCTTCGCTAAATCGGCCCTCGAAACCGCGTTCCTTGATGCCCAGGGCAAAGCGCTGGGGCTGCCGGTCAGCTCGCTGCTGGGCGGGGCGCTTACCAGGCGCCTGCCGGTGCTGTGGACCCTGGCGAGCGGCGACACGCAAAAAGACATCGAAGAGGGCAAACGCCTGCTGGCGGAAGGGCGACATAACACCTTCAAGCTGAAAATCGGTGCCCGTGGGTTGGATGTGGACGTTCGTCACGCCCTGGCGATCAAAGCCGCGCTGGGGGATGAGGTCAGCATCCGCGTGGACGTCAACCAGGCCTGGGATCTGACTACCGCCATCAAAGGGATGACCCGGCTGCAGGAGGGCGGGATAGACCTGGTGGAACAGCCGATCCCGCTGTGGGATCGGCAAGGGCTCATCACCCTCAGCCAGCGTTTTGCGGTGCCGATTCTGGCCGACGAAGCGGTGGCCACCAGCCATGATGGCTACGCCCTGGCGAGCAGCGGCTTTACCGGCGTGTACGCCCTGAAGATCGCCAAAGCGGGCGGCCCGGCGCAGGCCCTGAAGCTGGCACACGTGGCGCAGGCGGCAGGGGTGGCGCTGTACGGCGGCACCATGCTGGAAGGGACGCTCGGCACGGTGGCCTCGTTGCACGCCTGGTCGACGCTAAAAATGCAGTGGGGCACCGAGATGTTCGGTCCGCTGCTGCTGAAGGATGACATCGTGGTCCGCCCGCTGGACTTTAGCCAGGGCGAGGTGATGTTACCCCCGGGGCCAGGACTGGGCGTCGACATCGACGAAGACAAGCTGCGTCATTACGCACGTTAATAAAAGGAAAACGCGATGCTTTTTAAAGTGGAAATGACGGTCAACATCCCGTCCTCGCTGCCGTCGGCAGAGGTTGAGGCGATCAAAGCGAAAGAGAAAGCCTACTCCCAGCGTTTACAGCGGGAGGGCAAATGGCCGCATATCTGGCGCGTGGTCGGACAGTACGCCAACGTCAGTATTTTTGATGTGGCGGATAACCAGGAGCTGCACGACATCCTGACCGCGCTGCCGCTCTACCCGTGGATGGAAATCAGCGTGCAGCCCCTGTGCATGCATCCCTCCTCGATTCATCACGAACAGAAATAACAACAACAAAACGTACCCTACAAAGAGGAATATGCAATGTCTGTGAATCCTGTACATCAAACCGAACTGGAATCTTTACTGGCGATCAGCAGCGGCTTAAACGCCACCGGCGGCAACGATCGACTGAAAAACATCATGCACCAGCTGCTGAGCGACCTGTGTAAGACCATCAAGCAGTTCGACGTGACCGACGAAGAATTCTGGGTGGCGGTGAACTACCTTAACGAACTGGGCGGACGTCAGGAAGCGGCGCTGCTGGCCGCCGGGCTGGGGCTGGAGCACTATCTGGATATGCGTGCCGATGAGAAAGAAGCCGCATCCGGCAACGACGTGGGCACCCCGCGCACCATTGAAGGGCCGCTGTACGTGGCCAACGCGCCGCTGAGCGAAGGCTTTGCCCGCATGGACGACGGCAAAGAGCAGGCTGAAACCCTATGGCTCCAGGGCCAGGTAACGGATCTCCACGGTAAACCGGTGGCGGGCGCGATTGTCGATATCTGGCACGCTAATACCCTCGGCGGGTATTCGTTCTTCGACCAGTCCCAGAGTGAATACAACCTGCGCCGCCGCGTGCGTACCGGTGACGACGGTCGCTATGCCGTGCGCAGCATCGTGCCGTGCGGCTACGGCTGCCCACCGGATGGCCCGACTCAGAAGCTGCTGACCGCGATTGGCCGCCACGGCAACCGCCCGGCCTACGTGCACTTCTTTGTGTCGGCCCCAGGGTACAAACACCTGACCACCCAGATCAACCTGAACGGGGATGAGTATCTGTGGGATGACTTTGCGTTTGCGACAAGGGCGGAACTGATTGCGGATCCGGTGAAGATTACGGACAGTGCCGTAGCTAAACAGCGGGATCTTGAGGGGGAGCATACGGAGGTGAACTTTAGCTTTACGCTGGTGGAGGCAAATGAAGGCGGGGAAGAGCAGAGAGGGAAGCGGGCACGGGTGATGGAGTGAGTGTTTAGGGTTAAAAGGACCTGGGCTGGATAGCGGTCAGCACAATGGTCAACCTCCACGGTGCTTAACTGTCTAAAGTTGGCACGGCAACCTGTCAGGCTGGACGCTTCTTCTTCACTAAATATCACGAAAAACTGAGGGCGCATTGCGCCCTCTTTTTTTACGCCGTCGGGCGTTCATTCCATGCGTCGTTAAACATGATGTTGCCGTCTACAATGCGCCAGGTAATTCTTTCATATTGTAAGCTTATGCTTTCAACATGATTCATTTTATCATTACCGGATAGTTTCACGTTTGGCACACCGCAATTGACTCCTGTAACTTTCACATTTTCCATTAACACGGTGTAGTAACAGACTTCTTGCCCTGCGTCGTTGATATGGTAGAAACGAAGCTCGGCGCTGTGAAGGGTTTGACCAGTGGCTGCGGCTTTGTAGAGATAAGGTGTAGAGCTATCTACCTCTTTTTCTAACCTCATAGAAGAATGTTGGCGCGTACCTGTGATTTTGCCATTGGCACTATCTACAGGCAGGTTAATCCCGTGACTCATTCCGATTACCTCTATACTTCCTTCACGGTCCTTAACATCAACTGAACCTTTAATGTCAGCACCGCCGTCGTCCTTTAGCCACAAATAGGGAGGGATTGGCATTTTACAAACTCCTTACTCTTTTGATTAACTTCATTGTCAAAATATAGATAACGGTTGTTATCGGGAAAACTGTCATTATCGTGATAAAGAAGTAAAGGTCATAGAAATTATCTGCACCTATTTCTCCTGGTCCATATAATAAGTGTCCAATCCATTGAGCGACGCTATGATTCATCCATATTTCAGGACTCCCCAGCGTACGGCCTACACACACCGAAACAAAAAGGTAAAATGCAATTTTTAACACTCTAAGGACAAGTGTTGCCATAGGTATTTATCACCTCGACCCAACCCAGAGCCATGAGAGAACGCTGACAGGGAACCTGTACAGGCGAAGTATTTAATAATGCGTTTCGGATAAGGGCATAATCAGAATTATGAGCTATTGTAATGCAGCCTTCAGAAATCGTCCCCGGATGAAGACGGAATAATCCACGCTTTACGCCATTAACCCATGTGCCATCATCAATACCCCAGTCATCCCGATAAAGGGCAAACCATTCATCACGATCAAATTCTGCGCCGTAAAAAGCCCTGTTAACCAGATCCTGAGATTTTGCTTTAATCCATGATCCAGCACCACCCGAGCCACGTTCAACAATCCAGTATTTACCCGGTGGCAATGGGCCGTCATTTGGAATTGCCCCACAAGCACCTTTGTTTCGATATACGCCTTTCCCTGAGTGTGCCATAAATACGCCAACGCCATACAGATTGAAGGGCGCATAATCAGCCCCGTTCAAAAGCAGCTTTCCATGTAATGCCATAAATCACCTTGTTTCCTTACATTGGTCGAAAGTATCCTGGTAAAGATTTAGCGGTAAAATAACATGTGGTGAAGTAAATTCCGATTATTTTCGTTTCCGAATAAATCTCTTTTTACATACTATTGTTAATCAGTCATCGAGTTGTTATTTTTACACGTTACTGTAAAGGGTAATATTTAAAGTTAAACAATCAGCAGGAAAATAAATGATAAGGAAGCGATAAGTCTATGACTTTTTTTTGCGATTCGAAAAATAAAAATGACAGTGCCGTAGAGGGATCTTACCGCACTAATGAGGTTTACTAACGATGACGCCAGCGAAACAAGCAGGTTTATGGCTTATGCAGTTCCTGTCATTCCTGCTGATTTTTTCAGGATTTTACCTGCTCTTGCCTGAGGTTTATTTGTTCAAGCGCTTCAGCGAACGGTTTGGATTTATTACCGAGCAGGCGTGGAATGATTTATTCATGTTATCTGTTCTCACTGCGTCAGTAATAATTAATACACTATTGATTTTCACTTTCGCCAAAATGAGAGAAAGGTATCGAATATAAGGTTGCTTGAGGCTTTGCGAGGCGCTTTCCAGAAACGGCAATGCCGGGGGCGCTTCGCTTGCCCGGCCTACAAAGTTGGCGATCCAGTGATACAGTGAATACAGGAAATCACGCACCCGGAGAAAAGCATATGAACGAACACCCGCTTCGCCAGATCATTAAGGCGTGTGACAGGGCGATCTCAGCCAAAGATTTCGATTCGCTGATGGAGTACTACGCTGAAGACGCCGTGCTGGTGGTGAAGCCCGGTACGATTGTCAGAGGCAAAAACAATATCCGCAGCGCGTTTATTTCCATCTCGGACTATTTTCAGGATCAGCTCATCGTCAAACAGGGCGAAATGGAGATCATCGAAGGTGGCGGCGATGCGCTGGTGATCATGGAAACACAGCTTTTTTACCCGGATGAACTGGGTGGAACCGCTGAGATAACGCGTCGGGCAACTTATGTCTTCCGCCTGGAAAACGACCGCTGGCTCTGCACCATCGACAACTCTTACGGCACTTCTCTTTTAGATGGCGAGAATGCCTGAAAGTTGTGATCAGGTGGGGGTGACCAGCCCGATGCTGACCATGCCTTTATTCCAGATAATCTGATGCAGGGAGGTCTGAATGATGCTGGTGATGGTTTTCGGCGTTAACAGCGCCCAGCAGATACCTTCCCGGTGACGAACCGAGCGGTACGTTACGCCGGTTTCACCCGCCACGCGCAGGCTGGCGCCCAGCTGTTGCGGTTCGCTGTAGTCCGTTGGATGGTACCAGGGATGCGTATCCGGCAGGCCGGTAATATCGACAAATGAGGAGCTGCTCAGCTCGGTTTCCAGGCAGCGATATTCGAAGCGTTCGAATTTTAGTTCAGGCACGTTCCGCCAGTAGCGCTGACAGTGGTAAACAACTTCGGCCAGCGCCGTTTCCTGGCTGTCCCCGAGGTAATAGACGCCAAAATCGCCATTCGAAAAGCGGCTGCCGTCGGGGTTGATATGGGTGAAGGCCGCCATCGCATAATGTGCGCCGCGGATCCCCAGCACCCACTCTTCACGTGGCAGCAGATCCAGATTCCCCACCTCCTGCGACAGGCGCGGGTTGGTTAGTTTCTGGATGTCGTAGAGAACGTCAAACTCCTCCGGGGTGGCAACATCCTCAAACACGTAAATGGCCGGGTACTTGGTATGGAGCAGGCGATAGCCTTTGAAGGGGATCAGCGCTGTTCTGGGGATCTCAGGATGGATCATCCGGCCAGGCCTCCGCGCAGGACATCCACACGCCGGGCGACTTCATGCAGATTGCCGAACTCGCCATCCTCAATCAGGGATAACGGCGTTGCCCCATTGAAGTAAGCATTGTGGTTCGCCATGGTCATAAACCCGTAGACGTTCTCGGGGTTACTGAACACGATGCGTAGCGCCGAGTGCATATTCAGCAGGTAGCTAATCCGGGTTAACTGATCGTGACTTAACGAGGCCGTCTTCGTCTCGTTATGCCGGTACTTGTAGAGCGCCGCTCTGGAGAGTTGCAGTATGTTCTGCTGCTGCTCTGTTGTGCAGCCCCATTTTTCCAGAATGTTCATAGCGGCTCTGATGGCGATCAGATCGCGATCGCCGCGGGATTCAGAGGCAGGGTTCAGGTGCTTCGTCATAGGATGCCCCTCAGCTCAGATTGATTAATATAGTCTTAGCATGAACTAAATATAACAATCTGTCTACGTGAAGACACCATTACTCTGACTCCTGGTCACTATGCTTTATAACGCCCGGATCTCCTTAGTGCGCAGAGTGATATGCACCGGCACCGATTTATACGACGGCGTGCCGCTCTCTTTATCGAGATAATGTAGCGGCACCAGTACGTTAGCCTCGGGGTAGTAAGCGGCCACCGTGCCGGGGGCGATGCTGTAGGCCACCAGGGTTATGTCGTTGAGGCGCTGCTGGCTGTCGGGCAGGGCGGTGGTGATATCCACCCGATCGCCATGCTCCAGCCCGAGCTGCTGCATATCGGCTTCGTTCATAAACAGCACGTCGCGGCGACCAAACACCCCACGATAACGGTCATCAAGGGCGTAGATGGTGGTGTTGTACTGGTCGTGACTGCGCAGGGTGACCAGACGCAGCACATTCTCACCTTCACCGGGGAGATTCTCCTCAACGCCGTCAAACAGGGAGAACATCGCTTTGCCGGTGGGCGTCGGCCAGATACGCTCGGTGGGTGGCAGCGGCATGCGGAATCCGCCAGGAATTCGGATGCGCGCGTTGAAATTTTCAAAGCCGGGCAGGGTCTGTTCGATCCGGTCGCGGATGCGGTCGTAGTCGGCTACCAGCTCCAGCCAGTCGGTGTTGCTGTTCGTCAGAGTGGCGTGGGCGATCCCGGCGACAATGGCCGGCTCCGAGCGCAGCAAAGGTGAAGCCGGTTTCAGCTTGCCGCTGGAGGCATGGACCATCGACATGGAATCTTCCACGGTAATCGACTGCTGGCCGCTGCGCTGCATGTCCAGCTCGGTGCGCCCGAGGCAGGGCAGGAGATACGTCTCCCTGCCAACCAGCAGGTGGGTGCGGTTCAGCTTGGTGGCGACATGCACACTGAGATCCAGTGTTTTCAGCGCCGGGAAGGCTTTGTCGTGATCGGGCATTGCTACGGCAAAATTACCCCCGAGGCACAGCAGCGCTTTGGCCTCGCCGTCGATCATCGCCTGAGCGGCCTGCACCGCGTCGTGGCCGTGGGCGGTGGGTGGCGTAAAGCCAAACACCGTGCCCAGCCGGTCGAGGAAGGCAGCGGTCGGTTTTTCGGTGATCCCCACCGTGCGGTTGCCCTGCACGTTGGAGTGGCCGCGCAACGGGCAGATGCCCGCCCCGGGCTTGCCAATATTGCCGCGCAGTAACAGCAGGTCGGCAATCAGGCGCACGTTGGCGGTGCCCTTGTTATGCTGGGTGATCCCCATGCCGTAGGTGATGATAGTGGCGCGAGATTTGGCGTAGATCTGCGCCACGTTCTCCAGATCGGCGCGGCTGAGGCCGGACTCGCGTTCAATGGCCTCCCATGATGTCGCGGCGATGTCGGCGGCAAATTCTGCGAACCCTTGAGTCTGGGTAGCGATAAAGTCGTGATCCAGCGCGTCCAGCACCAGCAGATGTTTTGCAATCCCTTTTAACGCGGCGGCGTCGCCCCCGGCTTTCACCTGATAGTAGGTCGAGGCGATATCGGTGGCGCTGTATGTCGCCATCTCCCTGACGCTTTGCGGATCGGCAAAACGCTCTAACGCGGTTTCGCGCAGCGGGTTAAAGACGATAATCGGCACTCTCCGGCGGGCAAGCTCGTGCAGGGTGCCCATCATCCGCGGGTGGTTGGTGCCCGGGTTGTGGCCGATGGAGATCACCAGCTCGGTGTGGTCAAAATCCTCCAGCGAGACGGTGCCTTTACCAATGCCGATGGAGCGGGGCAGGCCGACGCTGGTGGCCTGATGGCACATGTTGGAGCAGTCAGGGAAATTATTGGTGCCCAGTTCGCGGGCAAACAGCTGATACAGGAACGCGGCTTCGTTCGAGGCGCGCCCGGAGGTGTAAAATTCAACCTGATTGGGTGCCAGGCCGCGCAGCACCTCCCCGATACGGGCGAGGGCGTCGTCCCATTCTACCGGGCGAAAGGTATCGCTCTGCGGATCGTATTTCATGGGATGGGTCAGCCGGCCATAGCCTTCCAGCTCAAAATCACTTTTCTCCCACAGGGCGCTGACGGTGTGCTCTGCGAAAAACGCCGGGGTGACGCGCTTCGTGGTCGCCTCCCAGGTCACTGCCTTGGCACCGTTCTCGCAAAACTGGAAGGTGGATTTGTGTTCTTTGTCTGGCCAGGCGCAGCCAGGGCAGTCAAAGCCGTCGGGCTGGTTGGTGCGCAGCAGGGTGGCAGGGGCGTCAAAAGCATCCATCTGCGTGCGCACGGCAATCGCCGTGGCCTTTAAGGCTCCCCAGCCGCCCGCCGGACCGGCGTAATGGTGAATGCCCGGAACGGCGCGTCGTTTATGATTCATCTTTACTCCTGCATGTTCTCAGCGTTTTGCTATCCCACCAATGCACCTGATTCTCTCAGTATCAGCCAGATTATCGCGTCTTACGTTTTTTCTACGCTACAGAAAATTTTCAAATTAATTACAAATTATTCACAGTTCAGCTCACAAAAACATCTTCCGGGTAATGTGAAGCGAAGTTATTGGTTGTATATACATGTTCTGTCATGTGACGGGCGGGTCAGCGCAAGCGGGATGTTTGGCTGCCAGTAATCAGGCACTCAGAGAGGAAACTATGTCGTCTTTATCGTCTTCAGAAGAGCAGTCAAACAAAAACGCGACGCGGTTGTCAGAAACGCGATCCATCGATTACATCCCGGATAATGAACGCCACGGCCACCCCTTCAGTCAGTTTACGCTGTGGTTTGGCGGCAACTTGCAGATCACCGCTATTGTGACCGGCGCGCTGGCGGTAGTGCTGGGCGGCGATGTGGTGTGGTCGATTGTGGCCCTGTTGGTGGGGCAGGTGCTTGGGGCGACGGTGATGTCGTTCCATGCTCTGCAGGGGCCACGTCTCGGCCTGCCGCAGATGATCATCAGCCGCGCCCAGTTTGGTGTGCTGGGTGCAGTGATCCCACTAGTGCTGGTCTGCGTGATGTACGTCGGTTTCTCCGCCAGCGGCACGGTGCTGGCCGGACAGGCGATGGCGAAACTGCTGTCGGTGTCGAACGTGGCGGGTATGATCCTGTTCAGCGCGATCATTATTGTGATTGCAGTGCTGGGCTATCGCGTGATCCACAAGCTCGGCAAAGTGGCGAGCGTGGTGGGCGTACTGGCGTTTGTGTATCTGTTTATCGCCCTGCTGATGTCCAGCGATCTGGGGGCGATTGCGCAGAACAACCACTTCTCGATGCCGATGTTCCTGCTGGCAGTGTCGCTCTCCTCTTCATGGCAGATCGCCTTTTGCCCCTACGTATCCGACTACTCCCGCTATCTGCCGCGCGACGTCTCCGGGGTGAAAACCTTCTTCTCGGTCTTCAGCGGCACGGTGCTGGGCACCCAGGCGTCGATGACCCTCGGGGTGATCACCGCGGCGATTGCTGGTAGCGCCTTCAAGGGGCATGAGGTGAGCTATATCGTCGGGCTGGGCAAAAGCGAGGCGATGGCGATGGTGATCTACTTTGCGATCTGCTTCGGTAAAATCACCTTTACCACCCTGAACGCCTACGGCAGCTTTATGTCGCTGACCACTATCGTGTCGGGGTTCCGCAACCAGAGCACCCTGAGCCAGAGAAGCAGGGTGATCTTTGTGGTGCTGATTGTCGCCATCTCCTGTGTGATTGCGCTGCTCAGTGAGCCGGCATTCCTGAAACACTTCACCCATTTCCTGCTTTTCCTGCTGGCGTTCTTCGTGCCGTGGAGCGCCATCAGCCTGACCGACTACTTTATTATTTCCCGTAAAGCCGTCGATATTCCGGCGCTGTTCGATCCGCGTAAACGCTACGGCTACTGGAATTTGTTCGGCATCAGCGTCTATGCCGTTGGCGTGCTGATCCAGCTGCCGTTCATTGAGAACCCGCTTTACCACGGCTCTCTGACCTGGATTTTTGCCGGAAATGATGTGTCGTGGATCATCGGCTGGTTCTGCACGGCGGCGCTGTACTATGCCTTCCGACGTTTCGATCGCCGGCTGTTGCCGGAGCAGACTATCTACCCGGCATCGGGCAGGTAAGGGGAGAGGTGCCGACCCTGAATGCGGGGTCGGCGTTGGTATTATCCGGCGTTAAAGGCAAAACCTTCGTCGGCCCAACCGGTCATGCCACCAATCATAATTTTCACCGGACGACCCAGTTGCGCCAGCTTCAGCGCTGCGCGATCGGCACCGTTGCAGTGCGGTCCGGCGCAATAGACAACGAACAGGGTCTCGGGTGGCCACTCCGCCATACTGTGGGCTGTAATATCGCGATGGCGCAGATGCACCGCCCCCGGAATATGACGGCGAGCAAATGCCTCCGGGCTGCCCACCACATGCAGCAGGACAAAATCGATATCCCCTTCTTTAAGCGCGGTATGGACATCATCGCAATCCGTTTCCACACTCAGCCGTTGTAAAAAATGGTTCGCCGCGTTTTCTGCTGTCGCAGCAGGGTAATCAGTCACATAGCTCATCGTTTCCTCCAGGTTTGAGGCTTTACTCTACGGCGGCAGCGCGGTTTTGACAGCTGGCAGAAATGCCATATACCATCAGGATCATGACAAAAATACCCTGAGTGCGGTGATGAATAATCCTCTGGTGGTTGCGCTGGCCTATGACGGCTTATGTACGTTTGAATTCGGCATTGCCGTGGAAATTTTCGGCCTTGCCCGCCCTGAAATGGGGGATAACTGGTATCGCTTTGCGGTAGCAGGTGTCGAGCCGGGAGAGCTGCGAGCCACGGGCGGCATCCGGCTGATGGTCGACGGCGGGCTGGAATTGCTGGCCGAGGCCGGGACCATTATCGTTCCCGGCTGGCGGGGTGCCGATGTCCCGGTACCCGCCGCGCTGTGCGAGCAGCTGATCGCCGCCCATCAGCGTGGTGCGAGAATTTTATCCATTTGCTCCGGGGTCTTTGTGCTGGCCGCCGCAGGGTTACTTGATAATCGCCAGGCCACCACCCACTGGCGCTACACCGACCTGCTGCAACAGCGTCATCCCGCCATTCAGGTCACCCCTGACGTGTTGTATATCGATAGCGGTGATGTCCTGACCTCCGCCGGCAGCGCGGCGGGTATCGACCTCTGTCTGCACCTGGTGCGCCGGGATTATGGCAGCGTGGCGGCCAACCAGGTGGCGCGTCGGCTGGTGGTGTCCCCGCATCGCGATGGCGGCCAGGCGCAGTTTATCCAGCAGGCGGTGCCCGTCGCCTATGAGGGCCATCGGCTTGGCGCACTGTTTGATTACCTGCTTGAAAACCTTGCCGCCCCGCACAGCGTCGATTCGCTGGCGAAATTTGTCGGCATGAGCCCGCGCACTTTTTTGCGCCGTTTTGCGGCGACTACTGGCAAGACGCCTGCCCAATGGTTATTGCATGCTCGCCTGAGCCGCAGCCAGGATCTGCTGGAAAACAGCCAGCTGTCGATAGAACGGATTGCAGAACAGGTCGGGTTTGGCAGCGTGGCGACGATGCGCCATCACTTCAGGAATCAGCTGTCGACGACGCCTGCGGCTTATCGGAGAGGGTTTTCAGAGCCAGCGGCATTACGAGGGGAGAGATTTAAGCCCGTATAATTTGAAAAGCTATCTTTTTGTATATAAAGTGTTAAATGTGATAAGGAGATGTTAAAGAGCAATCCAATAATATGTCAGGTAAAGGGTAAATGAAATTAATCATACAAATTCCCTGCTTTAATGAGGCTGATACACTTGCAATCGCTTTGAATGCCCTACCCAGACAGGTCGCCGGTTTTGATACGGTGGAATGGCTGATTATTGATGATGGCAGTACTGATGACACTGTCAACGTAGCCAGACAAAATGGTGTTGACCATGTCGTGAAACATGCAGCTAATAAAGGGCTAGCTAAAGCCTTTATGACCGGACTCGATGCATGTCTGAGCTTAGATGCTGATGTTATTGTAAACACTGATGCAGATAATCAATATTCTGCTGAAGATATCCCATTATTAGTTGCCCCTATACTTGAACACCGAGCAGAGATGGTAATCGGTGAAAGACCCATTTCGACCATTGACCATTTTTCTCCTGTTAAAAAATACCTGCAAAAACTAGGAAGTTGGGTTGTCCGTGTGGCCAGTAATACTAATATTCCCGATGCACCAAGTGGATTCAGGGCTATGTCGAGAGCAACAGCACAAAAATTGATGGTTTTTAATGACTATACTTATACCCTGGAAACCATTATTCAGGCAGGCCAAAAAAATATCGCCATTACTTCAGTTTCAGTTCGGGTCAATGCAGACCTGCGGCCCTCTCGTCTGGTAAAGAGTATTTCGTCCTATATAAAAAGAAGTATTATTACCATAGTACGTATTTTCGTGATTTATCGTCCATTTCGGTTTTTTGGTGCTATAGGGACAGTGCTGTTTTCGGCTGGCTTCCTGTTAGGCATGCGTTTTCTCTATAAATATTTCACTGGCGATGGTGATGGCTATGTCCAGTCATTGATTCTGGCATCGATACTTATGGGAATGGGCTTCCAGACCATACTTGTAGCTTTTGTGACCGATCTATTATCGGCCAACCGGAAACTTCTTGAAGACTTACGTTTCAAAGTTGCGCAACTAGAATCAAGCCCGAATAATAAATCAGAGAATAATGATTAAGAACAGAGAGACGAGGCAATTATGGGTTTCAAAGTATCGGGTGGTAAGTCAGAAGACGGTGTTGTATTCGGTAATGCTTATGACAAATATGGCTCTAAAAATCCCATTGTAAAATGGATGATGAATGGTTTTGACTCCTCTCTTGAAACTTTTGTGTCGCGAGCAAATCCGAAAACGATTCATGAAGTGGGCTGTGGTGAAGGTTTTTGGGTCAATAAATGGAATGGCCAGGGGTTACAGGCTGTCGGCAGTGATTTTTCTCATGATGTAATCTCGTTAGCGCGAGAGAATGCGTTGGCGGCGGACCTTGCCCCTGATGTGTTTAATGCCAGGAGCATCTACGATCTCAAACCTGACGTTGACAGTGCTGACTTGATTGTCTGCTGTGAAGTGATGGAACATCTGGAAGATCCCGACAGAGCGATGAAGGTCCTGCAGATGCTGGTCAAACACTATCTGATCGTCAGCGTGCCACGTGAACCCGTCTGGTGCGCGCTGAACATGGCTCGTGGGAAGTATTTAAAAAGCTTTGGTAACACGCCTGGGCATATACAACATTGGTCAAAAAGCGCCTTTATAAAATTCACCGGTGAATATTTCAGGGTAGTTGAAGTGGCTTCACCTTTCCCCTGGACGATGTTGTTGTGCGTACCCTATGACAAAAAGTAAGCTGAGCAAGGTATTCAATATTGCAGGGAGTGTTATCGCACTCTTGAGTGTCCTGTTTGTGGTAAACAGAATTACGGCGTATTGGACACAGGTTCCTGCTGACACCTTCACGTTAAAACTACTTTTGCTGATCCTAATCCTGGCAGGCATCTATGGTGCCGCCAACCTTATCCTTGCCTCTGCCTGGCGCCTGTTGATGTTGGGGCTGGAGCAGGCCATTAGTTCCCGGATGGCAAACCGGATCTACGGCCTGACTCAGTTGGCGAAGTACGTTCCTGGCAATATTTTCCAGTTTGCCGGTAGGCAATTTCTGGCGATGTCTCATGGTTTTTCAGGGAAAGCGATTGCAAAGAGCACTTTTCTGGAGCTACTACTGTTAGTTCTGACCGGTGTCGCTTTTATATTATGGATGTTACCCCTGCTATATCCTGCTTTTAATATTATTTATGGCTTTTCACTGTTTATTATTATTACAACGTTAATTGCTCTGCGGTTGAAATGGCAGCAGAAGAGCGATTTAATGAACGTCATAGCACGATATTTTTTGTTCCTGTTGATATCAGGTGGTGTATTCCTGATGATACTCTATTCCATTGTCGATAACTGGACTGGCACTCCCGCACTGGTATTGCCGCTCATAGGGGCATATGTTGTCGCATGGCTTGCAGGTCTTGTCACCCCCGGTTCTCCTGCCGGAGTAGGGGTCCGAGAATTTATACTTATTTTATTGTTAAAGCCATTCTTTGCTGAGGTTGACATTGTTCTGGCAGTCATAATAAGTCGAATCACTACGGTTGTAGGTGATTGCTTTTTTTACCTCTACTCTCTCTCCTTAAGATAATTGTTATGAACAAACAAAAAGTTACCGTTGTTTTGATTGTTGTTTTTCTTTCATTATTTTATCTCATATTAGGGATAGGCTATTCGCAATCCTATAGCCCTGGATTTTTCCCGGATGAGTTTGCGCATATGGGATATGTGGTTGATGTTATGAAAAACAACTTTCCCGATTATAATAATGGCCTTATTTATTCAAGTAATAAACTTAATTACCTGAATCATCCGGCATTGTATTATTTCATCGTAGGCGAACTGGCGAGTCTCTTACATTTGCAGGATGCATTTGCTACCCTGGGCCGTTACGTAAACATGGCCATCTCCCTTATCATCATCGTATTGACATGCGGGATGCTGTACCAGACCACTCAGTCCAGGCTCGCGACTTTTGTAGGGGGCGCTTTCTTACTCATTATCCCCATGTTTGTGCTGTTAGGAAGCGCAGTCAGTAACGATCAGATCAATGTGCTGGGTTGTACTCTGGTTATCTACGGGTTACTGGGGTTGATGGAGGTTCATAAAGATAGCAAGCCATTAACCTCATGCATTGTGTTTATTTGTGCCGGTGGAATTATAGCTTCGCTGAGTAAAGCAACAGGTTCTTTAGTTATCGTCTGTTTGTTAGTCTCCGTTGCGATTTTTAACTTTTCCTCGCTCATTAAAATAATAAAGAAAATCTCTGTCAAACAATGGCTAATTATAACCGCATCGATAGCGATTGTTGTTATCTATTTTTTCTGGACACATAGTGTCTATAGTGGATTTTATCCAGCGCCTCAGGGCACGCCTGCGGCCTGGTTTTGGATTGAACATCCTGATGCCAAAAGACTGCCTTTTTCAGAGTTCTTCGGGAATTTCCTTAACGGTAATTTTGTGACTCTGACTATCCCCTATGGGCATGTCTATATAATGGACAGTGAATTCCGAATATTCATTGTAAAAGTTATCTTGATTATAGTGGCCGTTATGGCGGGTTGCATTTTATTAAAAAAGACGTCAAATGATAATGATTTTTACCGTATCACATTCTCCTTTGTAATGGCATTCTTTATTTTCTTTATCATTTACCTTTTCACTATCAGAGATATGCATTTAAAGACAGGCTATACAGGTGCAATGCAGGCCAGATATTTTTTTGGATTTTTGCCGGTCTGTTCGTTAGTGATAGCAAAAGTTATGTCACGGGTTAAAAGTAATCTAATCAAAACCATAGTATCTATAATGATGATCGCGAGTTTGATGATGTCTGGTTACCCTGCGTTGGTTAAATTATCAGAGCTTCGAGTGTGGCAATCCACGACAATAATAGAGCAGCCGCTTTTTAATACCAGTTATGGATACCTTATCAAGGGGCGTCGCTTTGAACAGACCATTCTGACTGAATCCAATACATTAAGAGGTGTTGAGTTGATGCTGGCCACCTTTGCACGGAAAAATCATGGTCCAGTAACCCTGGCGTTGATTGATAATTCCGGAAAAATCGTTGCCTCTGAAGTGATCATGATGGAAAACCTCGCAGACAATACCTATGCATGGTTTGACTTCAGGCGAGTAAAAATAATCAAAAATCAGCAATATACTCTGCGGCTGACGTGCGATGAGTGTACCCAGGATAATGCCATCACCTGGTGGGCGATAAAACAGGAATTCGAGGCTCCTGTCTTTTTACTCACAAGGTTTGGCCCGGGTGCCGGAGACAGATACGCCAAAGGCAAAGCTTACGTGGATGGCGCAAATGTGGGTGGCGCGTATGCCTTCCGCCTCTATTTCCAGTAGCATATCCACAATAAAAAAATCCACGCAGGTGCGTGGATTTTTTGTCTGTTTAGCAGAGATTAAACGTTAAACAGGAAGTTCATCACATCGCCATCTTTAACAATGTAATCTTTCCCTTCTGCACGCATCTTGCCGGCTTCTTTCGCGCCTTGCTCGCCTTTAAAGGCAATAAAGTCTTCAAAGGCGATAGTTTGCGCACGGATAAAGCCTTTCTCGAAATCGGTGTGGATCTTGCCCGCAGCCTGAGGCGCGGTCGCGCCAACAGGGATAGTCCAGGCACGCACTTCTTTCACGCCTGCGGTGAAGTAGGTCTGCAGGTTCAGCAGCTCGTAACCGGCGCGGATCACGCGGTTCAGACCTGGCTCTTCCAGACCCAGCTCGGCCATGAACTCGTCGCGGTCAGCATCGTCCAGTTCGGCGATATCAGATTCCACCGCTGCACAGACAGCCACCACCACAGAACCTTCGGCAGCAGCGATTTCACGCACTTTGTCGAGGTATGGGTTATTTTCGAAACCGTCTTCGTTGACGTTAGCGATATACATGGTTGGCTTCAGGGTCAGGAAGCTCAGGTATTTGATCGCCGCTTTGTCTTCTTCAGTCAGGTTTTTCAGGGCACGCAGCATGCCGGCGTTTTCCAGCTGTGGCAGACATTTTTCCAGCGCAGCCTGTTCCGCTTTAGCGTCTTTGTCGCCGCCTTTGGCTTTCTTCTGCACGCGGTGCAGGGCGCGTTCGCAGGTGTCGAGGTCAGACAGGGCCAGCTCGGTGTTGATAACCTCGATATCATCAGCCGGATCCACTTTGTTATTCACGTGGATGATGTTGTCGTTTTCAAAGCAACGCACAACGTGGCCGATAGCTTCGGTTTCACGGATGTTGGTCAGGAACTGGTTGCCCAGGCCTTCGCCTTTGGACGCGCCTTTCACCAGGCCAGCGATGTCCACGAACTCCATGGTGGTTGGCAGAATGCGCTGCGGCTTAACGATCTCCGCGAGCTGGTCCAGACGTGGATCGGGCATTGGCACGACACCGGTGTTTGGCTCGATGGTGCAGAACGGGAAGTTAGCTGCTTCGATGCCCGCTTTAGTCAGCGCGTTAAACAGGGTGGATTTGCCAACGTTAGGCAGACCAACGATACCGCATTTGAATCCCATTTCTGAATCACCTTAATGTCTTGATATTCAACACGTTAACATTAACGAGTCGAAGAAAAGTAAATAACTTTGCCTATTATACACGTAACCCGCAGCATGCGGGTCAAAAAAGGCGTCCCGCGCCGGTTATTGAGCTTTGAAAGCGTGCAGACGGTTGGTGGCCTTGGTTAAGCCATCCTGCAGCCAGATTTCGGTGCAACGCGCCGCTTCGTCTACCGCTTCGTCGATCAGCTTCTGTTCCGAAGCCGGGGGCTTACCGAGGACAAAGCCGACAACTTTGTTTTTATCGCCCGGATGACCAATACCGAGGCGCAAACGGTGGAAATTGGGATTATTGCCCAGCTTGCTGATGATGTCTTTTAGACCATTATGCCCGCCGTGACCGCCGCCGAGTTTGAATTTTGCCACGCCCGGTGGCAGATCCAGTTCGTCGTGCGCCACTAGGATTTCATCCGGGTTGATACGGTAAAAGGACGCCAGCGCGGCTACGGCTTTACCGCTTAAGTTCATAAACGTGGTCGGCACCAGCAGACGCACATCGGCTCCGGCCAGGTTAACGCGTGAGGTATACCCGAAGAATTTCGGCTCTTCGCGCAGGGGAGCGCGCAACCGCTCGGCCAGCAGATCAACATACCAGGCGCCCGCATTATGGCGGGTAGCCGCATATTCCGCGCCGGGGTTGGCCAGGCCGACAATCAGTTTAATCGTCACGTTTTTGTTCCTGAAAGTGCTAAGTCTGGCGCGTAGTGTACTGTCTGCCGGGTCGCTTGACAAAATTCTGCGCGCCGTTGCGTAGAAGATGAATAATACCGCCTTTGAACCATTAGAATTTCATGCTACTCAAAGGCTTATTTGTAAAGTTTTGTTGCCCCGATGTGCGTAAATGTGATCCCTGGCGCAATCAGCACAAGGGGTGTTGTCTATACTTTACACACAAGGATTAGGGAGATTATTCCCCTGCAACCCAAAGTTCCGGAGGTGACACATGAAACGCAGAAACGCTTCGTTACTCGGTAACGTGCTGATGGGGTTGGGATTGGTGGTCATGGTTGTTGGCGTCGGTTATTCTATTTTAAACCAGCTACCGCAACTTGACCTGCCGCAATACTTTGCACATGGTGCGGTGCTGAGCATCTTCCTGGGTGCCGTATTGTGGCTGGCGGGTGCCCGCGTCAGCGGTCACGAGCAGGTCTGCGACAGATACTGGTGGGTGCGCCACTACGATAAGCGCTGCCGTCGCGATCAGCATAAGCACAGCTAAAGTGCTAACCAATGAACAGCGAAACGGCTCCCTCTGGAGTCGTTTTTTTTTGCATCTCGTATTGACCCTCACGTAACGTAAGGCTCCAGAGTGACGCCACTGGCACAAGAAGGAGCCGTTATGTTAATTCAGGTCGGGGAACTGGCGAAACGCGCCGGGATCACCGTGCGCACCTTGCACCATTATGAGCAAACAGGGTTGTTGCTGCCTTCTGCCAGAAGCGCGGCAGGTTACCGGCTCTACAATCTGGCCGATGTTCAGCGTCTGCATATGATTCAGGCGCTGGCAAAGGCGGGGCTGGAACTTGCTGAAATCAGGGACTTTCTGGAAAAAGATTCACTCTCGTTATCGGAACTGCTCGAGGCACAAATTCGCCTGCTGGATAAGCAGGTGCGCAGCATCACCACGCTGCGCGACAGGCTTGTGGATTTGCGTACCGGGCTTGATACCCATGAGGATCTCGATCTGGAGTCCTGGCTACAGACTCTGGAGTTAATGAACATGTACGATCGCTGGTTTAGCAAAGACGAGTTACAGCAGTTGCCGTTTGCACAGCACAAAGAGGCGCTGGCAGATATCTGGGCCGCTCTGGTTCAGGAGGCGAAAAGCCTGCTTGAGAATGATGTGGCGGTCACCGATCCCCGGGCGAGAGATCTGGCCACGCGCTGGATGGTGCGTCTCGAGCAGGACACGGCGGGCAAACCGGCGTTTCTCACCCGTCTCAACGAGATGCACAGCGTCGAACCCCAGATGCGTGAGCAAACGGGGATCACGGCAGAGATCATGGATTACATTACCCGGGCCTTTGCCGAATCAAAGCTGAGCATCTGGCAAAACTACCTCTCTCCGGAGGAGATGGCCTTTACCCGGGCGCACTATTTTGATCGCATGATGGAGTGGCCGCCGCTGGTGGCGAAGCTGCACCAGGCCCAGGCGGAGGAGCTGGATCCCGCATCCGACGCCGCGCAGCGGCTGGCCGAAAACTGGCTGGCGTTGTTCCAGTCCTACGCTGGAACCAGCCCGGTGACGCAGCAAAAATTCCGCCAGGCGATGCAGCAGGAGCCGCATCTGATGAAGGGAACCTGGATGACGCCCGCTGTCCTTGAGTGGCTCCAGCAGGCGATCGGTATCATGATGCAGCGGCGAATGTCACAGATCCGCTAACGCTGCCTCGCGGTTCGGATAGAATGCCAGACGACCCGCAATGGGTTGCACCCCTGCGCGCGCCATGGTGCGCAGGGGCTGGAATTCGAGATTACTCACCCGCAGTTCACAGCCTTCCGGCAGGCGTTGCACAAAGCGCTGGAAGGCGTCCAGCCCGCCGGCATCCAGCACCGGGACCGCATCCCACTTCAGGACCACAATCCGTTTCCCGGCGATGCGCGACTCCAGCTCGCTGAACAACCCTTCGGCGGCGGCAAAGAACAGGGGGCCGATCACCCGCAGCACCAGCACGTCGTCCGGGACCGTGACATTGACCGTCGCCAGCCGGGTCATGCGGGCAATGCGGCGCATAAACAGCAGCGAGGCCAGCACAATTCCGACGCTAATCGCAATCACCATGTCAAACAGCACGGTCAGCGACATGCAGATTAGCATCACGATGATGTCGTCCTTCGGCGCGCGGCGCAGCAGGTTCACCACTTTATGCGCCTCGCTCATGTTCCACGCCACCATCAGCAGCAGGGCCGCCATGGCCGACAGCGGGAGCCACGAGAGCAGGGGAGCCAGCACCAGCAGAGCGAGGATCACCAGCACCGAGTGAATCACTGCTGAGACCGGAGAGGTCGCCCCGGCGCGCACGTTCGCCGCCGAACGGGCAATGGCCGCCGTGGCGGTGATCCCGCCAAAGAACGGGGCGATAATGTTCCCCAGCCCCTGGCCAACCAGCTCGCTGTTAGCTTTGTGTTTGGTGCCGGTCATGCCGTCCAGCACCACCGCGCAGAGCAGGGACTCAATCGCCCCCAGCATCGCCATCGAAAAGGCGGCAGGCAGCAGGGCGCGCAGGGAGTCCCAGCTCAGGGTGAAGCTGGAGCCAGGCATATTCCACGGCAGCACCAGCTGCGGTAGTAGTTGCGGAATGCCGTTACCCTGGGAGCCATCCGCCAGCATATAGTGGAACTGCGAGCCGATAGTGGCGACGTGGCCGCCCAGCAGGTTCACCACCCCCATCACCCCACAGCCCAGCAGCAGGGCGGGCAGATGGCCCGGCAGGCGGATGCCCAGTCGCGGCCAGAGGATCAACGTCCCCAGCGTCACCACGCCGATTGCCGCATCCCCCGGGTTTGCCGTTGGCAGCGCCATCGCCAGCGCACCCACTTTTTGCAGGTAATGTTCCGGAACATGGGCCATCTGCAGGCCAAGGAAATCCTTAATCTGCATGGTCCCGATGGTGATGCCGATCCCGGAGGTAAAGCCCAGGGTCACGGAAAGGGGAATGTACTCAATCAGCCTGCCAAAGCGTGCCAGGCCGAACAAAATCAAAAATACCCCGGACATCAGGGTCGCCACCAGCAACCCGGCGAGGCCGAACTGCTGGGAAACCGGATAGAGGATCACCACAAAGGCGGCGGTCGGCCCGGAGACGCTAAAGCGCGACCCGCCGGTCAGGGCAATTACAATCCCGGCAACGGCGGCGGTATACAGACCGTATTGCGGTGCCACACCGCTACCAATCGCCAGCGCCATCGCCAGCGGAATAGCAATAATGCCGACGGTGATCCCGGCGATCAGATCACGGGTGAAGCGTGACAGGGTATATTTTTCGTTCCAGCAGGCGTCGATGAGGGCGCGGAAGGGCAGAACGTGAGAGGAAGCGTTTTTCACAATCATCATCCAGGTGCGCATCATCTGTCATATCAATGGCAGGTGAAGGAGGCATTAATCATACAAATAAATACCACAGACAAAAAAACCCGCCGTAGCGGGTTTTCAGACTGCGTCCGATTAGTGTTCGAACATTGCAGAGATAGATTCTTCGTTGCTGATACGACGAATCGCTTCGGCCAGCATCCCGGACAGGGTCAAAGTACGCACGTTTGGCAGCGCTTTGATTTCGTCGCTCAGTGGGATGGTGTCACACACCACAACTTCATCAATGACGGAGTTGCGCAGGTTGTTCACTGCATTGCCGGAGAAGATCGGGTGAGTCGCGTAAGCGAATACGCGTTTAGCACCACGCTCTTTCAGCGCTTCGGCGGCTTTGCACAGAGTGCCGCCGGTGTCGATCATGTCGTCAACCAGCACGCAGTCACGGCCAGCAACGTCACCGATGATATGCATCACCTGAGAAACGTTAGCGCGTGGACGACGTTTGTCGATGATCGCCATGTCGGTATCGTTAAGCAGTTTGGCGATAGCGCGTGCGCGAACCACGCCGCCGATGTCCGGAGAAACCACAATCGGGTTATCCAGGTTCAGCTGCAGCATGTCTTCCAGCAGGATTGGGCTGCCGAATACGTTATCAACCGGAACGTCGAAGAAGCCCTGGATCTGCTCGGCATGCAGGTCAACCGTCAGAACGCGGTCAACGCCAACACTGGAGAGGAAATCAGCGACAACTTTAGCGGTAATTGGCACACGTGCGGAACGGACGCGACGGTCCTGACGGGCATAACCAAAGTAAGGAATAACAGCAGTGATACGGCCAGCGGAAGCACGGCGCAGGGCATCGACCATGACAACCAGTTCCATCAGGTTGTCGTTAGTTGGAGCACAGGTGGACTGGATGATGAAAATATCACCACCGCGTACATTTTCGTTAATTTGTACGCTGACTTCGCCATCGCTAAAGCGACCTACGGCGGCGTCGCCAAGAGAAGTGTACAGGCGGTTGGCAATACGTTGTGCTAGTTCCGGGGTGGCGTTACCAGCAAAAAGCTTCATATCAGGCACGAGAAGAACCTCAGGCATGCGTCCAGTGGTGGATAGTTCGCCGTAAACTGTGCGGGCCAGGCGAATGCTATCCAGGCGGTGTATTAAAGAGCGCGATGCAACGTCTGGAACAGGGTGACGTTGTCACCGAAACTCAGGTTGCGCCAGAATGGCCTGCTGCAGCGGGGAGACGTTCATACCACGCGCTACGAAACCATGCAGCCACTCTGGAGCCAGCTCGAGCACCTGACGTGCAGCGGATTCCGTATCAAATTCAGCAAAGACACAGGCCCCTGTGCCAGTCAGGCGCGACGGCGCGTATTCTAACAGCCAGGAAAGCGCTTCATCAACCTCGCGAAAACGTTTTCTTGCGATAACCTCGCAATCGTTGCTGAATTCACAGTTTAATAACGTTTCTATTGACCTTATTGGGGTATCGCGCGGAAGGTCCGGATCTTTAAAGATAACCGGGGTTGGAATACTGACGCCCGGGTGGGCTACCAGATACCATTTTTCTGCGGGTTCGGCCGGAGAGAGGATCTCGCCCACCCCTTCAGCAAAGGCCGCATGTCCGCGGACAAACACTGGCACGTCCGCCCCCAGCGTCAGCCCGAGGGCGGCAAGCTCATCCACCGTGAGATCGCAGCCCCATAGATGGTTCAATACAACCAGCACGGTAGCGGCGTTAGACGACCCGCCGCCGAGCCCACCGCCCATCGGCAAGCGTTTCTCCACGCTGATATCCGCGCCGCTGCCCGCAGGCAGACGCCCTGACTCTTGCGCGGTGCGCATCAGCAGACGGGCGGCGCGCACGATCAGGTTATCCTCATCGGCCACGCCTTCGACCGGCGTCAGCAGACGGATCTGCCCGTCATCGCGCAGTTCAATGGAGATCGTGTCGCCGTAGTCAACAAACTGAAACAGCGTCTGCAGGGTATGATACCCGTCAGCACGCTGTCCGGTGATATATAAAAACAGATTCAGTTTCGCGGGCGAAGGCCAGTGGGTCATCATTTGACGATCCAGTTATCCATCTTCAGCTTGATGCGCTGGCTGCCTTCGGTCAGCTCCAGGCTTGAGGGCAGGGCCGGTTTGCTGTTGCTATCGTAGCCGCCGTAGACCACTTTCCAGCTTTTACCGTTCTGGCTGTAGTTCACTTCGCTCAGGCGATACTGGTCGTCGAGTTTATAGTCGGTGGCGTCACCCGGCAGGCCGAGGATCCACTGGCGCAGGCTGGTTATTGGAATAGGCATCCCGGTCAGCTTGCCGATCATCTCTTCCGCATCGGTGCCGGTATATTTCTTGCCTTTATTGTCGGTGACTTGTGCGCTGCCAGGCTGGGCAATCAGCTCCATTTCCGTGCTGCCAAGCGGGTTCAGCAGCAGCAGGCGAAAGCGATCCTGGCCGGTCTGCTGCCAGAAGAAGCGGGCGTACACCTTCTGCTGATCCGACAGATAAGCAAAGGCGCCGCGGGTCTGATACTGGTTTAACGCACGCACCTCTTGCTGATGCTGGCGCCACTGTGGTGAATCGGGGCTTTTGCCCGGCCCTTTCGGCGGCGTAATGGAACATGCGGTCAGCACCAGCGCGGCCAGGGGCAGCAGGCGAATCAGTCTGGTCATAATGATGGCAAATCCTTGAGATACGTGGCAGTTATATCGCTTAATGCTAGCGCCCGTATGCGGCAGCGTCTACGCTCATATTGTCTTAAATCATGAAATTAGCGTGGGGCACCTATTACTCCGAAAGGGGGCGGTCTCTTTTATTGATCTCGCGCATCCTGTATGATGCGGCCTGCTAACCTTATTAACGCTGGTACTACTCCCGCTCATATGACCCTTTTAGCACTCGGTATTAACCACAAAACAGCCCCGGTATCACTGCGAGAACGTGTGACGTTTTCGCCGGACACGCTCGACCAGGCGCTGGAAAGTCTGCTTGCCCAGCCGATGGTGCAGGGGGGCGTGGTGTTGTCAACGTGCAACCGTACTGAGCTCTATCTCAGCGTTGAAGAGCAGGATAACCTGCACGAAGCGCTGGTCCGCTGGTTTTGCGAATACCACAATCTGAACGAAGACGAGCTGCGCAACAGCCTGTACTGGCATCAGGATAACGATGCGGTCAGTCATCTGATGCGTGTGGCCAGCGGTCTCGATTCGCTGGTGCTGGGCGAGCCGCAGATCCTCGGCCAGGTCAAAAAAGCCTTTGCCGATTCGCAAAAAGGCCACCTCAAGGCCAGCGAGCTGGAACGCATGTTCCAGAAATCCTTCTCCGTCGCCAAGCGAGTGCGAACCGAAACCGACATTGGCGCCAGTGCCGTTTCAGTTGCTTTCGCTGCCTGTACCCTGGCGCGACAAATTTTTGAATCGCTCTCTACGGTCTCGGTACTGCTGGTGGGCGCGGGCGAAACCATCGAGCTGGTGGCGCGCCATCTGCGCGAACACAAAGTCAAAAAGATGATGATCGCCAACCGCACCCGCGAGCGCGCCCAGGTGCTGGCGGATGAAGTGGGGGCGGAAGTGATTGCCCTCAGCGACATCGACGCCCGTCTGAGCGAAGCGGATATCATCATCAGCTCCACCGCCAGCCCGCTGCCAATCATCGGCAAAGGCATGGTGGAGCGCGCCCTCAAATCCCGCCGTAATCAGCCAATGCTGCTGGTGGACATCGCCGTTCCGCGTGATGTCGAGCCTGACGTCGGCAAACTGGCGAACGCCTATCTGTACAGCGTGGATGACCTGCAAAGCATCATTTCGCACAACCTTGCCCAGCGTAAAGCGGCAGCGGTGCAGGCGGAAACGATCGTCGAGCAGGAAACCAGCGAATTTATGGCCTGGCTACGCGCGCAAAGCGTCAGCGAGACCATTCGCGAGTATCGCGGTCAGGCGGAACAGGTCCGAAATGAACTGACTACCAAAGCGATGGCGGCCCTCGAGCAGGGCGGCGATCCGCAGGTCATCATGCAGGAACTGGCATGGAAACTGACCAATCGCCTGATCCATGCCCCAACCAAATCACTTCAACAGGCCGCCCGTGACGGGGACGACGAACGCCTGAACATTCTGCGCGACAGCCTCGGGCTGGAATAGCGCGCCATACCCATTTTATTATTATAAGGTGCACTTACGCCTATGAAGCCCTCTATCGTCGCCAAACTGGAAGCATTGCATGAGCGCCATGAAGAAGTTCAGGCCCTGCTCGGCGATGCCGCAACCATTGCCGACCAGGATCGTTTTCGCGCCCTGTCGCGCGAGTATGCACAATTAAGCGATGTTTCACGCTGCTTTACCGAATGGCAACAGGTTCAGGAAGATATCGAAACCGCGCAGATGATGCTCGACGACCCGGAAATGCGCGAGATGGCGCAGGAAGAGTTGCAGGACGCAAAAGTGCGCGCGGAAGAGATGGAGCAGCAGCTGCAGGTGCTGCTGCTGCCAAAAGATCCGGACGATGAACGCAACGCCTTTGTTGAAATCCGCGCCGGAACCGGCGGGGATGAAGCGGCCCTGTTTGCCGGGGATCTTTTCCGCATGTACAGCCGCTATGCTGAATCCCGCCGCTGGCGCGTGGAGATCATCAGCGCCAACGAAGGCGAACATGGCGGTTATAAAGAGGTAATCGCCAAAATCAGCGGCGACGGGGTATACGGTCGCCTGAAGTTTGAATCCGGCGGCCATCGCGTCCAGCGCGTCCCGGCCACCGAATCCCAGGGGCGTATTCACACCTCCGCCTGCACCGTGGCGGTGATGCCCGAACTGCCGGAAGCCGAACTGCCGGACATCAACCCGGCGGATCTGCGTATTGATACTTTCCGCTCTTCCGGCGCGGGTGGTCAGCACGTTAACACCACCGATTCCGCGATCCGTATTACCCACCTGCCAACCGGCATCGTGGTTGAGTGCCAGGACGAACGTTCCCAGCACAAAAACAAAGCCAAAGCGCTGTCGGTGCTGGGGGCGCGTATTCGCGCCGCAGAAATAGCCAAACGCCAGCAGGCCGAAGCCTCAACCCGTCGCAACCTGCTGGGCAGCGGCGATCGCAGCGATCGCAACCGCACCTATAACTTCCCGCAGGGCCGCGTCACCGATCACCGCATCAACCTGACCCTCTATCGTCTGGATGAGACCATGGAAGGCAAGCTGGATTCGCTGATCGAACCTATCGTGCAGGAGTACCAGGCCGATCAGCTGGCGGCGCTGGCAGAGCAGGATTAATGGATTTTCAGCACTGGCTACAGCAGGCGATTAACACGCTGGCGGGAGGCGAAAGTCCCCGTCGCGATGCGGAGATCCTGCTGGAGCATGTGACGGGCAAAGCACGCACCTGGATCCTCGCCTTTGGTGAAACCGAGCTTACTGCCGACCAGCAGGCTCGGCTTGACGAACTCCTGGCCCGCCGCAAAACCGGCGAGCCGGTGGCACACCTGGTGGGGGAGCGTGAGTTCTGGTCGCTGCCGCTGTATGTCTCGGCGGCGACCCTGATCCCCCGTCCCGACACCGAGTGTCTGGTGGAGCAGGCGCTGGCCAGATTGCCCACCACGCCCGCACGTATTCTCGATTTAGGCACCGGCACCGGGGCCATCGCCCTGGCGCTGGCCAGTGAGCGCCCGGATTGTCAGGTCACCGCCGTGGATGTCATGCCCGATGCGGTGGCGCTGGCACAGCGCAATCTTGCGCGTCTGGCGCTGCCTAACGTCACGGTGCTGCACAGCAGCTGGTTCACCGCCCTCGGCGATCGGCAGTTTGAAATGATCGTCAGCAACCCGCCCTACATTGATGAAGCCGATCCGCATCTTGCCGAAGGCGATGTGCGCTTCGAACCGCGCAGCGCCCTGGTTGCTGGCGATCAGGGCCTGGCCGATCTCAGCCATATCATTACTCAGTCTCGCCTGCACCTGGTGAGCGGCGGCTGGCTGTTGCTGGAGCACGGCTGGACCCAGGGTGAAGCGGTACGCGCGCTCTTCCTGCAGGCCGGTTTTGACCAGGTTGAAACCTGTCGCGACTATGGCGGCAATGAGCGTCTGACCCTGGGCAAACGGCCATGAACAGCTTCTCTGTGTTGATTACCTTGCATCTGGCCGCCGTCACCCTCACCATCAGCTTTTTCGCGCTGCGTTACTGGTGGCGTTACAGCAATAATCAGCTGATCAACGCCCGCTGGGTCCGCGTTCTGCCGCACTGCATCGACACCGTACTCTTTGTGTCGGGGGCAGGGTTAATGTGGGTCACGAGGTATCTGCCGTTCACCGATGACGGTGCATGGCTGACTGAGAAGCTGTTTGGCGTTATCATCTACATCGTTTTGGGTTTTATTGCGCTGGGGCGACATCGTCCGCGCAGCCAGCAGGTAGGGTTTATCGCCTTTCTGCTGGGGCTGGTGGTGCTGTACATCATCATTAAACTCGCCACCACAAGAATACCGTTACTGGGGTAAGTCATGGAGTCCTTGGCCGATTTCGAATTTAACAAAGTGCCGTTGTGCGATGGAATGATCAAAGTATCAGAGATGATCCGCGATGATTTCATTTCACAATATGTCTACGACGAGCTGGAGAACCTGGTGAGTCTGGCGCGTGAAGAGATAAGTCAGGCGCGCCCGCAGGACTGGCAACTGGAGAAACTGATTGAGCTGTTCTACGGCGAATGGGGCTTTTGCGATACGCGTGGCGTGTATCGACTCTCCGATGCCCTGTGGCTCGATCAGGTACTGAAAAACCGTCAGGGTAGCGCTGTCTCCCTGGGGGCCATTTTATTATGGGTGGCGCACCGCCTGGATATCCCGCTTGTGCCGGTCATCTTCCCGACGCAGATGCTGCTGCGTGCCGAGTGGCTTGACGGCGAAATGTGGTTAATCAACCCGTTCAATGGCGAAACCCTCGACGATCATACGCTGGATGTCTGGCTGAAGGGCAACATCAGCCCGATGGCAGAGCTCTACAACGAAGATCTGGACGAAGCGGATAACGCTGAAGTGGTGCGCAAGCTGCTGGACACCTTAAAATCGGCGCTGATGGAAGAGCGGCAGATGGAGCTGGCGCTGCGTGCCAGCGAGGTGCTGCTGCAGTTTAACCCGGAAGATCCGTATGAGATCCGCGACCGTGGTCTGATCTACGTCCAGCTCGAGTGCGACCACGTCGCGCTGACTGATTTAAGTTATTTCGTTGAGCAGTGCCCGGAAGATCCGATCAGCGAGATGATTCGCGCGCAGATTAATTCCATCGCGCATAAACAGATTACACTGCATTAATCTTAACTCCGATTCACCCTGAATAAGGCGATTCTATGAAACAAAAAGTGGTTAGCATTGGCGATATCAACGTGGCGAACGACCTGCCGTTCGTGCTGTTCGGCGGCATGAACGTTCTGGAATCCCGCGATCTCGCGATGCGTATCTGCGAACACTACGTGACCGTGACCCAGAAGCTGGGCATCCCGTACGTGTTTAAAGCCTCTTTTGACAAAGCCAACCGCTCCTCTATTCACTCTTACCGTGGCCCGGGCCTGGAAGAGGGGATGAAGATCTTCCAGGAGCTGAAGCAGACCTTTGGCGTGAAAGTGATCACCGACGTCCATGAAGCCAGCCAGGCGCAGCCTGTGGCCGACGTGGTTGACGTGATCCAGCTGCCCGCGTTCCTTGCCCGTCAGACCGACCTGGTCGAAGCGATGGCGAAAACCGGTGCCGTTATCAACGTGAAAAAACCGCAGTTCGTGAGCCCTGGCCAGATGGGGAACATCGTTGATAAGTTTATCGAAGGCGGTAACGACCAGGTGATCCTGTGCGACCGTGGCGCTAACTTCGGTTACGACAACCTGGTTGTGGACATGCTGGGCTTCAGCGTGATGAAGAACGTCTCTAACCAGTCGCCGGTGATCTTCGACGTGACCCACGCCCTGCAGTGCCGCGACCCGTTTGGCGCAGCCTCCAGCGGCCGTCGTGGTCAGGTTACCGAACTGGCGCGCGCCGGTATGGCAACCGGTCTGGCAGGCCTGTTTATCGAAGCGCACCCGGATCCAGCCAACGCGAAATGCGACGGCCCATCCGCGCTGCCGCTGGACAAGCTGGAGCCGTTCCTGAAACAGATCAAAGCGATTGACGATCTGGTTAAGAACTTCGAAGAGCTGGATACGTCCAACTAATCCAGACAATGAAAAAACCCGCCTCGGCGGGTTTTTTTATGCCCGGCTGCGCTGCGCTTGCACGGGCCTACGGGTTCAGTTGTAGGCCGGGTAAGGCGTAGCCGCCACCCGGCAAAACGACGGTCACGCAAATATCGTCATCAGATAGGCTGCAAACAACGCCATATGCGCTGCGCCGTTAAGCACATTGGTGCGCCCGGTGGAGAACGAAATCTGGCACAGCAGCAGCGACGCCAGCATCACGATCATCTCCGGCGCGCCCAGGCTGAAATGCAGATCGTTCCCGGTCAGGAAGGCAATCAGCGTCACCACCGGAACGGTCAGGGAGATGGTCGCCAGCACCGAACCAAAGAACAGGTTCATTGCGCGCTGTACCTGATTGTTCAGCACCGCACGCAGCGCCCCCAGCCCTTCCGGGGAGAGGATTAACAGCGCCACCAGGAAGCCAGTAAAGGCCACCGGCGCGTTCAGCTCGGTCAGCAGCGTTTCCAGCGGGTTCGCATTCATCTTGGTGACGGCGATAACCGCAATCAGATGCACGACCAGCCAGATAGTGTGCCACAGGCTGCTGTGGGCAGACGGCTTGCCGTGGTGCGGGTCATCGTCGTCGCCCTCATCTTCATGCTCATACACGAACAGGCTCTGGTGCGTTTTAGTCTGGATCAGCAGGAACACGCCGTACATTGCCGCTGAGATCAGCGCCACCAGCAGGGCCTGCCCGGTCGTAAAGTTGCCCCCCGGCAGCGCCATCGGGAACACCAGCACGATAATCGCCAGCGGGAAGAGGGCGATCAGATACTGCTTAATACCAAACAGGTTCAGGTACTGGGTTGCGAATTTGCGCCCGCCCAGCAGCAGTGAGAAGCCAACCAGCCCCCCGGTAACAATCATAATGATGGAGTAGAGCGTATCGCGCATCAGGGTAGGCGCTGCGTCACCGGTCGCCATCAGGGCGGAAATGAGGCTTACTTCGAGAATAACGACGGAAAGACTTAAAATCAGCGAGCCGTAGGGCTCTCCCAGCCGGTGGGCCAGCACGTCGGCGTGACGGACAACGCTGAAGGCGCTGCTGAGAATACCAACAAGTGCCAACATATTGATGCCGATGACCACTGGCAGTGACTGACTACTTCCCCAGAAGAGCAGCACGGCCAGGGCCAGCACCGGGAAAATGAGAGACGTCTCCTTATGACGGGTTTTCACCGTCTCATGTGCGGTTGTCATGTATATCTCCAGAGTTGCAGGTGCTTATTATTGTAGACAGAAAAAGAGGACGTTAAATTAACAGATTACCGTTAAATTCTGATTATCTTTTACTTAATTTTACGGTATGAAGTGATTATTGTCTGAGATCGACATAATAGACCATTTTTGTTAAATATAGTCTTAATAACAGCTAATTAAGAAAAAGAATTATCTGATTATCGATTTGACTGGAAGCCTCAGCCATTGTCGACCACACTTATTAATTGATTAAAAAGAGGGGTTTGACATGCCATACAAATCGAAAAGCGATTTACCGGACAACGTTAAGCACGTACTGCCGGCCCATGCCCAGGATATTTATAAAGAAGCCTTCAACAGCGCCTGGGATCAGTATAAGGATGAAGAGGACCGCCGGGGGGACGCCAGTCGGGAGGAGACCGCGCATCGCGTGGCCTGGGCGGCCGTGAAGAATGACTACGAGAAAGGTGATGATGATAAGTGGCACAAGAAGAAATAGCGCCAGCCTGATTGCCTGTGTTTATTAGTTTGCACCCTGCGCTTTGACTTTTGTGGCGGTTGCACTATCGCTGTATTGCACCCGGCGAGTTTATTGCATATCGTCACGGTACTGCTTTCTAATTGAGCAGTAAAAAGACCCGGAAGGTTCATAAAAGTGTGCGCAGGGAAGCAGGCAGTGGCGGAGGTGCAATATGTTAACGCGTGATTTTCTTATGAAGGCTGACTGTAAAACGGCCTTTGGTGCGATTGAAGAATCGCTGCTGTGGTCAGCCGAACAGCGTGCGGCATCGCTGGCGGCAACGCTGGCCTGTCGCCCGGACACCGGTCCGGTGTGGCTCTTCGGCTACGGTTCCCTGATGTGGAACCCGGCGCTGGAGTTTGTCGAATCGGCCACCGGCACCCTGCCGGGCTGGCACCGCGCATTCTGTCTGCGCCTCACCGCCGGTCGTGGCAGCGCCTGCCAGCCAGGTCGTATGCTTGCACTAAAAGAGGGCGGACGCACCACGGGCGTAGCCTATCGCCTGCCGGATGCGACGCTGGAAGAGGAGCTGGCTCTGCTGTGGAAGCGTGAGATGATCACCGGCTGCTATATGCCGAGCTGGTGCAAGCTGGAACTTGATGACGGACGCACCGTTAATGCGCTGGTGTTTATTATGGACCCGCGCCATCCGCTGTTTGAAGCCGACACCCGGGCACAGGTTATTGCCCCGCTGATTGCCGCGGCCAGCGGTCCGCTCGGCACCAATGCACAGTATCTCTTCTCCCTCGATCAGGAGCTGACGCGACTGGGTATGCGGGATGATTGTCTGAATGAGCTGGTGTCGCGCGTGCGGGCCTTGCTCGACGGCAGCCAGCCCGACAGTCCGCTGAACGCAAGCTTCGCCTGAAAAAACGCCCGGTGGCCTTGTGGACACCGGGTTAACATTAAATGCGGAAATGTCCGGCGGTTTCAGCCAGCTCGCCTGCCTGGCCCTGCAGGGCGCTGGCTGCGGCGGCCGACTCCACCACCAGTTCGGCGTTCTGCTGCACCATGCTGTCGAGGTGGGTCACCGCCCGGTTGATCTCCTGAATACCTTTCATCTGCTCGCTGGTGGCGACGGTGATCTCCCGCATGATCCCCGACATGCTGCCGATGCTGGTGACAATCTCATCCATACTCTGGCCGGCCAGGTGCACATAGCGTGAACCGGTCGCCACGCTGTCGGTGGTGGAGTCGATCAGGCTTTTGATCTCTTTTGCCGCCTGGGCGCTGCGGCTGGCGAGGCTGCGCACTTCACCTGCGACAACCGCAAAGCCACGACCCTGTTCACCCGCCCGCGCCGCCTCAACCGCCGCGTTGAGGGCCAGAATATTGGTCTGGAAGGCGATGCCGTCGATCACGCTGGTGATATCGCCAATTTTGGTCGAGGCGGCTTCGATGGACTGCATGGTAGTGATCGCCCGGGAGACCACGCTCCCGCCGCGGGTGGCAGCCTCGGAGGCTTTGCTCGCCTGCTCGTTGGCGATGGCGGCCGATTCGGTCGACTGGGCGACGGAGGCGGTGATTTGCTCCACGGCGCTGGCGGTTTCACGCAGGCTGGAGGCGGCCCGCTCGGTACGGCCAGAGAGATCCTGGTTCCCGGCGGCGATCTCCTGAGCGGCGTTTTTCACCGAGGCGCTGGCGTCACGCAGCTGCACCATCACTACCGAAAGTTTGTCGCTGAAGGCGTTAAAGGCATGGGCGATCTGCGCCACCTCATCCTCGCCTTTCTCCGGCAGACGCTGGGAGAGATCGTTGGTGCCGTTGGCAATGGCATGCATCGCATCGCGAATATCCGACAGGCGCTTCAGCAGACGGGCAATCACGAAATGCACCACCCCGGCGCTGAGCAGGACCAGGATCACCAGCGACAGGGAAGAAGCTTTCAGCAGGGTGCGCATCCCGGAGGTGGCATCATCGCTGTCGAGAGCAACCACCAGCTGCCACTGGGTTCCGGCAATCGGGGTGGCAGCAAAGGTTTTGCTTGCGTCGTTAAACTGACCTTCGGCGTTCTTGCCGCTTTTGAGTGCATTCAGATCGACGCCGGTAATGACATCGGTAAAGGCTTTCAGGGTCAGGGCAGGATCGTTAGCGGCTATCACCGTCCCGTCGCTGTCAATCAACAGGCCGCTGCTGGCCGGGGTCGGACGAATACCGCGCACGTTGGCGATCACGCTGTCCATCGCCACGTCACCCGCCAGTACGCCTTTCAGCTCGCCGTTCTCTTTCACCGGCACCGCAAAAGTGACCACCAGCTTCTTAGTGCCGGTATCGACATAAGGGGCAGTGACGATAGCCCGATCTTCTTTCACCGCCTGCTGATACCACGGACGGATAGTCGGATCGTAGTCGGCAGGCACGCCGTCCGGATTGGAGAACTTCGCGGTTTTGCTGGCATAGCCGACATAGACGTTAATGAACCCGCCCGCCTGCGCCAGCTGTTTGAACATGGGCACCGGATCGTCGCTCAGGGCGACACTCTGCAGGGAGTTAATAATGGTGGTTTTGCTGTTAACCCAGTCGGCGATGGCCAGGCTATGGCTGGCGCTGGTGCTGGCCAGCATATCGCGTTGCGATTGTTGATTGTCCTGGCGCGTGACCTGGAAATTAATCACGGTATTCAGAAGGAGCGCGGCGATCAGACATCCGACCGTCGCCGCAATAATACGAGCGCGAATTGACCTGAACATAATGTAATACCTGCTGTGTTGTTGTAAGAAGCCTATCGGCATCGGGCAGGCAAACTTGATGCTGGAACCGCGCTCATAAGAAAAAAATATTTCAGTTAAAGCATTATTAGAAAGTTAATAGTTTATCCGCGGATAACGTCCACTGCGCCAGCTCCACCAGAGTGCCAATTTCCACCCCGTCAATCAGCGGCAGGGCACTGATGCCGCGGCCGTCGGTGCAGGTCTTGCACAGTTTCACCGGCACGTTTTGCGCGGTCAGGATCTCCAGCATCTGCTGAATGTTATACCCTTCGGCTGGCTTCTGACCACGGAGCCCGGCGGTCACCGCGTCGGACATTAAAAACAGGCGCAGATCCAGGTCGCTCTCCTGCTCGCGTAAGGCAATCGCCAGCCGCAGGCTGTTAAACAGGGATTCACTGCCATAGGCCGCACCGTTGGCGACTATCACGATCTTCTGCATCTTGACTCCTGAAAGGTAAAAAGGCATGAAAATTGCTTCTCTCAGTCAAACACTGACCCGGGAGAGGAAGCATGACTAACATCACCGGTGCCACCGAATGGTTTCAGCACGCCCGACTAATGCGTAAACAGCAGCTGTGCAAACTGGCGCAGTTGGGCCAGCTTGTCAGCCGGATCGGCCATCTTGCGCACATGCTACAGTGCGAGCGCGGGGCTTCCAACATCTGGCTCTGTTCTCAGGGCACGCTCTATGCCCTGGAGTGTAAAGCCAGCCGCGCGCTGGTGGACGAGCATCTCCGGGCGCTGCACCAGGCTCTGGGTACGCCGCTGATGGCCAGCGGTGCCCTCAGTGAGCGGGTAGGGAATGCCCTGCAGAGCCTGGAGCAACTTCCCGCCCTGCGCGAGACGATTACCGCCTGCGCGCTGCCCGCCGATGTGGCGATGGAGCGCTACAGCCGCACGCTGCGCAACCTGCTCAGTATCGTACCCCAGCTCAATGACAGCATTGACGATCCGCAACTCGCGGGGCGGTTTGTCGCGCTTTATAGCCTGATGCAGGGCAAAGAGCTGGTGGGACAGGAGCGGGCGCTGGGGGCGATAGGCTTTACCCAGGGCTTTTTCAGCGAGGAGATGCGCCAGACCCTGGTGGACCGTATCGACGGGCAACAGGCCTGTTTCGAGATCTTTCTCTCCCTGACGCCTGCCAGCTTGCATGACCACTTCAGCCTCAGCGTGCCGGGGGCCGAAACCGAACAGCTGCGCCGCCTGGCCTGCACCCGGCAGCCCGCAGCGGATAAAGGCGTGCTGGCGCTGCACTGGTTCTCATTGCAGACCGAACGGCTGGAACATCTGCGCGGTCTTGAAGAGATGCAGATTGCCGACCTGATGCTGGCCGTGGAGACCCTGATTAACCGCGCCGACGACGACCTGCCGGAAGAGCCTTCACCGGAAGAGCCGCTGGCCCTCTATCCGCAAAAACCGCTTCTGCCGCTGGTGCGTCAGCAGGCGCGGGAGATCGAACAGCTCTCCCGCCAGCTGGCCTCAATGCGCGACACCCTTGAGGAGCGCAAGGTGATCGATAAGGCCAAAAGCGTGCTGATGACCCATCAGCAGATGAGCGAGGAGCAGGCCTGGTGTCAGCTGCGCAAGATGGCGATGGACAAGAACCAGCGGATGGTGGATATCGCCCGGGCGCTGCTGACGGTGAAGGCGCTCTGGCAACAGTAGATGCACTCCCGCTGGGCAACGCTTGCATGATTGAGGTGCGTTCCCGCTGTCCGCTGGCATAAAATGCCCGGATTCTAAGAGGTTAAAAGCTGGCATCCCCTTTGCATTATTGAATTAACAATTTGAGACGACGCGCCAACGGCGGTGCGACGATCTTCAGGATAAAGGCGTCCTGCAGTGCTTCGGCACTGCCGGGCGCTTTTTTTTGGCTTTTTTTCAGGAGTGAGCATGGTGGAATGGACAAGGCGGCGTTTTTTACAGGCCAGCGCGCTGGCAGGCGGGGCGCTGATGTTACCGGGCGTCATGCAGGCTGCATGGGCCGCAGGCTCCGATAAACCGGAACTCGGGACGGTGCGCGTGGGCTTTATCCCGCTCACCGACTGCGCGCCGCTGGCGATCGCAGCATATAAAGGGTTCGATAAAAAATATGGCTTCACCCTGGTGCCCACCAAAGAGGCCAGCTGGGCGGCGGTGCGCGACAAGCTGGTGGCCGGGGAGCTGGATGCCGCGCATATTCTCTATGGCCTGCTGTACGGTCTGGAGCTGGGGATCGCCGGCAAACCTAAGCCGATGGCCAACCTGATGACCCTCAACCAGAACGGCCAGGCGATCACCCTGTCGAGCGATCTGGCCCAACAGGGTGTGCGCGACGTCGAGGGTCTGAAGAAGCTGATCGGTCAGCAGGCGCCGGGTACCTACACCTTTGCCCATACCTTTCCCACCGGCACCCACGCCATGTGGCTCTACTACTGGCTGGCCAGCGCGGGCATTAACCCCTTTGACGACGTGCGCACCGTGGTGGTGCCGCCGCCGCAGATGGTGATGAACATGCGTATCGGCAATATGGTCGGCTTCTGCGTCGGCGAGCCGTGGAACGCCCGGGCCATTAACGATCGCATCGGCTTTACCGCCGCCACCTCCCAGTCTATCTGGCCGGAACACCCGGAGAAGATCCTCGGCACCCGTCAGGAGTGGGTTGACGCCCACCCCAATACCGCCCGGGCGCTGGTCAGTGCCCTGCTGGAGGCCCAGCGCTGGATCGATGCCTCGCCGCAGAACAAACAGGAGACCGCTCAGCTGTTGTCCCGCCGCGCCTGGCTCAACACCAAAGAGCAGTACCTCACCGGGCGGATGCTCGGCGAGTACGACAACGGGGTGGGGCAGCGCTGGCAGGATGCCCACCCAATCCGCTTCTTTGAGGACGGGGCGGTCAGCTACCCGTGGCACTCTGACGGAATGTGGTTCTTAACCCAGTTCCGCCGCTGGGGGCTGCTGAAAACCGACCCGGACTACGCCGCCGTTGCCCAACGCATCAACCGCACCGACGTCTGGCAGGACGCCGCCACCGCAGTGGGCGGCATTCGCGCGCCATCCTCGCCGCTGCGCAGCAGCACCCTGATGGACGGCACCGTCTGGAACGGCACCGATCCGAAGGGGTACGCCAACCGTTTTGCCATTCACCGTACAGGGGCCTGATATGAAAAAAGTTAACACCAAAGCGGCATCCGCTGCGCCGGTCAGCGGGGAAGTGATCGCCCTGCCACCGGTGCAGGTGCGCCGTCGCACACCCGCGTTTGCCCGCCGGATCAACGACCTGCTGCAGCGCCTTATTCCGGCGCTGCTCGGTCTGGGGCTGCTGGTCATCGCCTGGCAGCTGGCGGCCATCAACAGCAAAGGCTTCCCGACCCCGCTCAGCACTCTGGATTCAGCCATCACCCTGTTTGCCGACCCGTTCTATCGCGACGGGCCAAACGATATGGGGGTGGGCTGGAACGTGCTGGCCTCGCTGCAGCGTGTCGCCATTGGCTTTGGCCTGGCGGCGCTGGTGGGCATCCCGCTCGGCTTTATGATCGGTCGCTTTACCTTTCTGGCCCGCATGTTTAACCCGCTGATCGCGCTGCTGCGCCCGGTCAGCCCGCTGGCCTGGCTGCCGATTGGCCTGCTGTTGTTTCAGAAAGCGGAGCCCGCTTCCAGCTGGACCATTTTTATCTGCTCGATCTGGCCGATGGTCATCAACACCGCCGAAGGGGTGCGCCGTATTCCCGAGGACTACCTCAACGTGGCCCGGGTCCTGCAACTCTCCGAGTGGACGGTGATGCGCCGCATTCTGTTCCCCGCCGTGCTGCCTGCGGTGCTGACCGGGGTACGCCTCTCCATCGGCATCGCCTGGCTGGTGATCGTTGCCGCCGAGATGCTCACCGGGGGCCTGGGGATCGGCTTCTGGATCTGGAACGAGTGGAACAACCTCAACGTTGAAAACATTCTCATCGCCATCGTCATTATCGGCGTGGTGGGTTTGCTGCTGGAGCAGGGGCTGATGCTGATCGCCCGCCGTTTCAGCTGGCAGGAAAAATAAGGAGCGCACATGAAACCATTAATTCAGGTCCAGGCCGTCAGCCAGCGTTTTTCCACCGCCAGCGGCGAGTTTCTGGCGCTGCAGAATGTCTCTTTTGATATCCACGAGGGGGAGACCGTCAGCCTGATCGGCCACTCCGGCTGCGGCAAATCGACGCTGCTGAACCTGATCGCCGGGATCACCTTGCCGACGGAAGGCGGGCTGATCTGCGATAACCGCGAGATCGCCGGGCCGGGTCCGGAGCGGGCGGTGGTGTTCCAGAACCACTCTCTGCTGCCGTGGCTCACCTGCTTCGACAACGTGGCCCTGGCGGTGGATCAGGTGTTCCGCCGCAGCATGAGCAAGGCCGAGCGCCGGGAGTGGATCGAACACAACCTCGATCGGGTGCAGATGGGGCACGCCATCCACAAGCGTCCGGGGGAGATCTCCGGCGGGATGAAGCAGCGGGTCGGCATTGCCCGCGCCCTGGCGATGAAGCCGAAAGTGCTGCTGATGGATGAGCCGTTTGGCGCGCTGGATGCCCTGACCCGTGCACACCTGCAGGATTCAGTGATGAAAATTCAGCAGGAGCTCAACACCACCATCGTGCTGATCACCCACGACGTCGACGAGGCGGTGTTGCTCTCGGATCGGGTCCTGATGATGACCAACGGCCCGGCGGCGACCGTCGGCGAGATCCTACGCGTCGACCTGCCGCGCCCGCGTAACCGGGTGCAGCTGGCGGAGGAGAGCCGCTATCACCATATGCGCCAGCAGATCCTCCATTTCCTCTACGAAAAACAGCCGAAAGCGGCCTGAGGAGCACCACCATGCGCCTGGTCATCATTGGAAACGGAATGGCGGCAACGCGGCTGATTGAGTCGCTCACCGACCGCGCCCCCGGGCACTTCGTCATCACCGTCATTGGTGATGAGCGGGCTCCGGCCTACAACCGCATTCAGCTCTCCCCGGTGCTGGGTGGCGAGAAAGAGGCGAACGCCACGCTACTGCACGATGATGCCTGGTACCAACAGCGCGGCGTCACGGTGCTGAGCGGCGAGCGGGTGCTGGCGGTAGAGTGCGAAGCGCAGATGCTGCGCACCGATAAACGTCTGATGGGGTGGGATGAGCTGGTGTTTGCCACCGGTTCCCGGCCCTTTGTGCCGCCGATCCCTGGCGTGGGTCTGCCCCACGTCTTTACCTTCCGCACCCTGGATGACGTTAACGCCATTCTGGCGACCCCCGGCCCGGCGATAGTGCTTGGGGGCGGGGTGCTCGGGGTGGAAGCCGCTGCGGCGTTACAACGTCACCGTGACAACGTCACCTTAGTCCATCGTGGCCCCTGGCTGATGGAGCAACAGCTGGATCAGCAGGCAGGACTGCTGCTGGAGCAGGCGCTGAGCGAGCGGGGCATCGGCTGCGAGCTGAACGGCGGCCTTACGGCCATTACTCCAGACAGCGTCACCCTCACCAATGGCCGCATTTTAACCGCCACGCGGGTGGTATTGGCCACTGGCGTAACGCCCAACATCGCCCTGGCCCAGGTAAGCGGCGTGCCGTGCGGGCGCGGCATTCGGGTAGATGACCAGATGCGCACTGCCTTAGAGGGCATCAGCGCCATCGGCGAGTGCTGCGAAATTGACGGCCAGACCTGGGGCCTGGTGGCTCCGTGCCTGGCCCAGGCGGAGATCCTCGCCGCCCGTCTGGCAGGGGAGAACGTCAGCCCCTTTACCCCGCTGCAAAACGGTATGCGCCTGAAGGTGACCGGCGTGGAGCTGTTCAGCGTCGGGGAAGTCATCGCGCAACAGGATGACGCGGTGTGGACCAGCTGGGATCCGCTGACCCGCCACTACCGCCGCTTACTGGTTCGTAACGGCACGCTGGCTGGCGTGCTGCTGATGGGGGAGTGTCGCAGCGCGGCCACCCTTACCGATTTACTGGCAACGCCAGAACCCGCCCAGGGGGACTGGCTGTTCGATCGATTCACTACGCAGCCGCTGGTTGCAGGACAAAACGCGATGACAAAACCTACTCTGATTGTGGTTGGGCACGGTATGGTCGGCCACCATTTTCTTGAAGACTGCGTGAACCGCGGTTTGCATCAGCAATACCAGATTGTGGTCTTTGGGGAAGAGCGCTATGCCGCCTACGACCGCGTCCATCTCTCGGAATACTTTGCCGGCCGCAGCGCCGACTCGCTGTCGATGGTAAACGGTGATTTCTTTGCCGATAACGGCATTGAGCTGCGCCTGTCCCAGCAGATTGTCGCCATCGATCGCGACGCCCGGGTGGTGCGCACCGCGGGCGGGCACGAAATCCACTGGGATAAACTGGTGCTGGCCACCGGCTCATACCCCTTCGTGCCACCGGTGCCGGGGCGCGAACTGCCGGGCTGCTTTGTCTACCGTACCCTTGACGATCTGGACCAGATTGCTGCCCATGCCAAAGGCTCCCGCACCGGGGTGGTGATCGGCGGCGGGCTGCTGGGGCTGGAGGCGGCCAACGCCCTGAAACAGCTCGGGCTGGAGACCCACGTGGTGGAGTTCGCTCCGAACCTGATGGCGGTGCAGCTCGATAACGACGGGGCCGCCATGCTGCGGCGCAAAATCGAAGCCCTCGGTGTGGGGGTGCACACCAGCAAAGCCACCACCGAGATCGCCGACACCGACGCGGGCAAGGTGCTGCGCTTTGCCGACGGCAGCGAACTGGCCGCTGACATGGTGGTCTTTTCCGCCGGGATCCGCCCGCAGGATGCGCTGGCCCGGGGCTGCGATCTGCGGCTGGGCGAGCGGGGCGGGATCGCCATCGACAACCAGTGCCGCACCTCCGACGAAGACATTTTCGCCATCGGGGAGTGCGCCCTGTGGGAAGGAAAAATCTACGGCCTGGTGGCCCCGGGCTACCAGATGGCGCGGGTAGCGAGTGCCGCGCTGGCCGGGGAGGCGAATGCCTTCACCGGGGCGGACATGAGCACCAAACTCAAGCTGCTGGGGGTGGATGTGGCCTCGTTTGGCGATGCTCACGCCCGCACGCCGGGGGCACAGAGCTACCAGTGGACCCACGGCCCGCAGCAGATCTACAAAAAGATCGTGGTCAGCGCCGACAACAAAACCCTGCTCGGCGGGGTGCTGGTGGGGGATGCCAGCGAATATGCCACCCTGGTGCAGATGATGCTCAACGACATCCGCCTGCCGAAAGATCCCGAGACCCTGATCCTGCCTGCGGTAGCGGGCAGCGCCCCGAAAGCGCTGGGGGTGGCAGCCCTGCCGGAGAGCGCGCAGATCTGTTCCTGTCACAACGTCAGCAAAGGCGATATCTGCCAGGCGGTGAGCAACGGCGCAACGGAGATCGGCGCAGTCAAACAGTGCACCAAAGCGGCCACCGGCTGCGGCGGGTGCAGCGCGCTGGTGAAACAGGTGATGGAGTTCCAGCTGGCAGCCCAGGGCGTGGAGGTGAAAAAGGATATCTGCGAGCACTTCGCCTATTCACGCCAGGAGATCTACCACCTGGTGCGCGTCAACCGTATCCACACTTTTGAACAACTGATTAGCCGCTACGGCCAGGGGCACGGGTGCGAGATCTGTAAGCCGCTGGTGGGCTCGGTGCTGGCCTCCTGCTGGAACGAATACCTGCTCAAACCGGCCCATCTGCCGCTGCAGGACACCAACGACCGCTACTTTGCCAACATCCAGAAAGACGGTACTTATTCTATCGTGCCGCGCATGGCAGCGGGTGAAGTGACCGCCGACGGGCTGATCGCCATCGGCCAGATCGCCAAACGCTATCAGCTGTACAGCAAAATCACCGGCGGGCAGCGTATCGACCTGTTTGGTGCCCGGCTGGAGCAGCTCCCGGAGATCTGGCAGCAGCTGATTGATGCCGGGTTTGAAACCGGCCACGCCTACGGCAAATCCCTGCGCACGGTGAAATCCTGCGTCGGCTCCACCTGGTGCCGCTACGGCGTGCAGGATTCTACCGGGCTGGCGGTAACGCTTGAGAACCGCTACAAGGGGCTGCGCGCCCCGCACAAGATCAAGATGGCGGTATCGGGCTGCACCCGCGAGTGCGCCGAAGCCCAGAGCAAGGACGTGGGGGTGATCGCCACCGACAAGGGCTGGAACCTCTACCTCTGCGGCAACGGCGGCATGAAGCCGCGCCACGCGGATCTGTTTGCCAGCGATCTCGATGATGCCACGCTCCTGCGCTACGTCGATCGCTTCCTGATGTTCTATATCCGCACCGCCGATCGCCTGCAGCGCACCAGCACCTGGCGGGATAACCTCGAGGGCGGGCTGGAGTATTTGCGGGAGGTGATCATCGACGACAGCCTCGGCATTGCCGACGAGCTGGAGCAGGAGATGCAGCGGGTGGTGGATACGTATCAGTGCGAATGGCAGACCACCCTGCAGGACCCGGGCCGTCTGGCGCAGTTCCGTACCCTTGATGCTCAGCCTGCGGCAACCAAACGCTGGCAGGCGGTCTGTAATCTGGAGGAGATCCCCGAGGAGGCGGGAATTGGTGCCCGTCTGGGTGAGCAGGCGATTGCGCTGTTCCGCTTTGGCAAGTCGGTCTACGCCCTGGAAGATCGGGAGCCGGGCGGCAGCGCCAGCGTGCTCTCCCGCGGCATTCTCGGCGATGCGGGCGGTGAGCCGGTGGTGATCTCCCCGCTGTACAAAACGCGGATCCGCCTGCGCGACGGGCGTCAGGTCGATACCGGCGAAGTAGCGGTTCGTGCCTGGCCGGTGAAGGTTGACGGCGACCGGGTGCTGGTGGGCAGCGAAGAGCTGGTGATGCGCGCGGAGGCCTCATGAGTGAAACCCAAACGACCTGTCCTTACTGCGGCGTCGGCTGCGGGGTGATCGCAACCGTGGACGATGGCGCGGTCAGCGTGCGCGGCGACGACAGCCATCCGGCTAACTTCGGGCGACTGTGCGTCAAAGGCTCGGCGTTAGGGGAGACCACCGGCCTGGCGGGACGCCTGCTGCACCCGGAGGTGGACGACCAGCCGGTAAGCTGGGACCAGGCGCTGGAGACGGCGGGTACCCGTCTGCGGGAAATTATCGACAATTATGGGCCGCAGGCGGTGGCCTTTTATGCCTCCGGCCAGCTGCTGACCGAGGACTACTACGCCGCCAATAAGCTGATGAAAGGCTTTATCGGGGCCGCCAATATCGACACCAACTCCCGGCTCTGCATGTCCTCGGCGGTGGTGGGCTACAAGCGCGCCTTCGGGGAGGACATCGTTCCGTGCAGCTACGACGATGTGGAGCATACCGACCTGGTGGTGCTGGTGGGCTCCAACGCTGCCTGGACCCATCCGGTGCTCTGGCAGCGACTGGCGCAGGCCCGCGCCGCTAATCCGGCGATGAAGGTGGTGGTGATCGACCCACGCCGCACCGCGACCTGCGACATTGCCGACCTGCATCTGGCCCTGGCGCCGGGCAGCGATGCCGGGCTGTTTGTCGGCCTGCTGAACGCCATCGACCCTGCGCAGGCTGGCGACTGGCCGCTGGAGCGGGTGGCGGCATTTTGCGGCCTGCCGCCTGAGGAGGTCGCCACCTTTTACGCCTGGTTTAACGCCGCTCCGCGGGCGGTGACGCTCTACACCATGGGGATCAACCAGTCCACCAGCGGCAGCGACAAGTGCAATGCGATTATTAACGTCCATCTGGCGAGCGGCAAAATTGGCCGCAAAGGCTGCGGGCCGTTTTCGCTGACCGGTCAGCCCAATGCCATGGGCGGCCGCGAGGTGGGCGGTCTGGCAAATCAGCTGGCGGCGCACATGAATTTTACCCCGGACGATCTCAGCCGGGTGGCGCGCTTCTGGGGAACGGAGCGGCTGGCACAGACCCCGGGCCTGATGGCGGTGGAGCTGTTCGAGGCCATTGCCCGCGGGGAGGTGAAAGCGGTGTGGATCATGGGCACTAACCCGGCGGTATCGCTCCCGGACAGCCATGCGGTATGCCAGGCCCTGGCCGCCTGTCCGCTGGTGATGGTCTCAGAAGTGATGCGCGACACCGATACCAGCCGCTTCGCCCACATCCGCTTTCCGGCGCTCGGCTGGGGAGAGAAAAACGGCACCGTCACCAACTCTGAACGACGCATCTCACGCCAGCGCGCCTTTCTGCCCGCACCGGGCGAGGCGAAACCGGACTGGTGGATCATCGCCCGTATTGCTGAAAAACTGGGCCACGGCGCGGCCTTTGCCTGGGATCATCCCCACGCCATATTTACCGAGCATGCCGGGCTGTCGGCGTTTGAGAACCAGGGTGAACGGGCGTTTAACCTCGCTGAACTGGCAAACCTGACCCGCGAGCAGTGGGATGATCTGACTCCCTGGCAGTGGCCCATTCATCGTGAGGCGTTAACTCACGCCCGTATTATCCCGGTCACTCCGCAGCCGCACGGCGCCACGCCAACTCTGCTCTATCCCTTTATGCTCAACAGCGGGCGACTCCGCGATCAGTGGCATACCATGACCCGCACCGGCTATGTCCCGCGTCTGATGCAGCACCGGGATGAGCCGACGGTGGATATTTCCCCGCAGGACGCGTCCCGGCTGGGAGTGCAGGATGGACAGCTGACGCGCATCAGCGCCCCGCGCGGGCTGATGGTGGCCCGGGCGCGGATCGCTGCCGGGCAGCGCGCCGGGGAGCTGTTTGTCCCGATGCACTGGAACAGCTGTTTTTCGCGCCAGGGCAAGGTCAATGCCCTGGTGGAGGGACGGTGCGATCCCCATTCCGGTCAGCCGGAGAGCAAGCAGACCGCGGTGCGGCTGATGCCGTGGCAGCCCGCCTGGCAGGGGGAGCTGTACAGCCGCGAGGAACTGATACTGCCGACGCACGTCCACTGGTGGCGCAAGGCGACCGCCGGGGTGTCGCGCCTGACCCTGGCGGGGGACAAGCCACTGCTGGAGTGGCTGATGGCAGACTGCACCGGGCAGGGCTGGCAGCTGCAAATCGCGCAAACCGGCGAGCGTAGCAGCCTCCTGGCCTGGCATGACGGGGCGCTGATGCTGGGATTCTGGCAGGGCAGCGGGTTGCCGACGCTGGGGCATGTCTTTATTGAAGAGGCGTTTCGCACCGCCCCGGTGGCGCTGGCCGAACGTCACGCGTTGCTGAACGGACAAAGTCCTGGTGAGCGCGTGGAGACCGGACGCATTATCTGCAGCTGTTTCAGCGTCGGCGAAAACGCGATCCGTGCGGCGATTGCGGAAGGGTGCGACTCGGCGGCGGCGCTGGGGGCGAAACTGCGCTGCGGCACCAACTGCGGCTCCTGCGTGCCGGAGCTGAAGGAGATGCTGTCCGTGCGGGTGTAAACGTCTGATGGCGCTACACTTATCAGTCCTGGAAGGGCACGGACCGTAGGCCGGGTAAGCGCAGCGCCACCCGGCAATCAGGCCTCACATGTCGGTTAAGCGAAGCGCCACCCGGCAATCTTCAGGTTATTCCTGAAATTTCCCTTAGGGCTGAAATTTTTCCTCAACCGCGCTAAGGTGTTAACTGAATTTTTATCAACACAGGCTCCCTTTCACGACGGTGATGGTTGTTTCTCCCCGCATACGCTGGCTGTTCCTCCTCCTCTGTACTCCCGGAGCCGTTCACAGTGCCCCAAATTCCTTTATCCAGCAGGCGCAAAACCCCTTTGATAATAACGGCGACAGCCTGCCGGACTTAGGCATGGCGACCCCAACGGGGGAGGGTGAAAAGCATCTGGCGGAGATGGCGAAAGCCTTCGGGGAGGCCAGCATGACCGACAACGGACTGACCACCGAGGAGCAGGCCCGGCAGTTTGCCCTGAGCCAGGTGCGGGACGCGGTCAGTCAGGAGGTCAATCAGCACATCGAGTCGTGGCTCTCTCCCTGGGGCAACGCCAGCGTCGATCTGCTGGTGGATGATGAGGGGCAATTCACCGGCAGCAAGGGCAGCTGGTTTATCCCCTGGCAGGATAACAATCGCTATCTGACCTGGAGCCAGCTCGGCCTTACCCAGCAGGAGGACGGCCTGGTGAGCAATGCGGGCATCGGCCAGCGCTGGGTGGCGGGCAAATGGCTGCTGGGTTACAACACCTTTTACGACAATCTGCTGGATGAAAACCTGCAGCGCGCCGGCCTGGGGGCGGAAGCCTGGGGCGAATACCTGCGGCTGTCGGCCAACTACTATCAGCCCTTTGCCAGCTGGCGGGACAGCTCGACGGTAGAGGAGCAGCGCATGGCGCGCGGGTACGACGTCACCGCCAAAGCCTGGCTGCCATTCTGGCATCACCTCAATACCAGCGTCAGCTTTGAACAATACTACGGCGACAACGTCGATCTGTTCCATACCGGTACCGGGTATCGCAACCCGCTGGCGGTCAATCTGGGGCTGGATTACACCCCGGTGCCGCTGGTGACCTTCTCCGCCGCGCACAAGCAGGGGGAGAGCGGGGTGAGTCAGAATAACCTCGGCCTGAAGCTCAACTATCGCTTCGGGGTACCGCTGAAAAAACAGCTCTCCGCCAGCGAAGTGATGGACAGCCGCTCCCTGCGGGGCAGTCGCTACGATCCGCCGGAACGCGAGAGCCTGCCGGTGCTGGAGTTCCGGAAGCTGAAGACCCTGTCGGTATGGCTGGCCACGCCGCCCTGGGATCTGCACCCGGGTGAGACGGTGGTACTGAAGCTGGATATTCGCAGCCGACACGGGGTGCGAGCGCTGCACTGGCAGGGGGATACTCAGGCGTTGAGTCTGACCTCACCGGCGCAGGCCAGTGACAGTGACGGCTGGAGCATTATTCTGCCGGCGTGGGATAACCGCGAGGGGGCGAGCAATCGCTGGAAACTGTCGGTGGTGGTGGAAGATAAAGCCGGGCAGCGTGTCTCTTCCAATGAGATCACGCTGGCGTTGACGCAGCCGCTGCTGGCGCTGCCAGTAGAGGACCCGCGCTGGACGCTGCTGCCGGACGAGTAGACTCAGAAAATGCGTTCCTGATGCACCCACACCGCCGCTTCTACGCGAGATTTCAGCTTCATCTTCTTCAGCATATGTTTCACGTGCACTTTAACCGTGCTTTCGGTGATATCCAGGCGACGAGCGATCATCTTGTTCGGCAGCCCCTGGGCAATCAGCTTGAGGATATCGCGCTCGCGCGGGGTCAGCTGACTGACGTCGCGATCAGTGGTAGAGCGGTTGGCACGCAGGCTGGCCGCCAGCACCGGGGTCAGGGCTTCGCTCAGGACCATGTCACCGGCCGCCGCCTGTTGCAGGGATTTCAGCAGCTCTTCCGGCTCCATGTCTTTCAGCAGGTAGCCATCGGCGCCGCGTTTCAGGGCGGTGACCACGTCCTCTTCATGGTTGGAGACGCTGAAGACCACCACGCGTCCGGAGAGCGATTTCTCGCGCAGCTTGTCCAGGGTTTCGAGGCCGTTCATGCCGGGCATATTCAGGTCGAGCAGGATCAAATCAGGATCGAGCGCCTCGGCCAGTTCAATGCCCTGTTCACCGTTGCTGGCCTCGCCCACGACGGTGATATCCGAGGCCATGCTGATAAGTTGTTTTACGCCGGTGCGCAGCATCGGATGATCGTCGATCAGCAGGATTGTTGCAGGCTCCTGATTAGACATGGTGTTCTCCTTGGGCAGTGAAAAGAGGCTTTTCGGGAATAAAGGTGACAATGACGTCCGTTCCGCCAGACTCGCCCGGACGGACCTGACAATCTCCACGCAGGCTTTGTGCGCGGTCGCGCATAATAATTAGACCGTAATGGTTACTTCGCTCGGCGTTGGCCGGTAACCCGCGGCCGTTGTCGCGCACCACCAGTTTGACCTGGTTATCGTGTTGACTGACGGTGAGCGAAACCGCCGTCGCGCCGGAATGTTTCAGCGCGTTGCTTAACGCTTCCCGGGCGATCTGCAGCAGATGAATGGCCTGGTGAGAGGGGACAAACCGCGGCGGCAGCTGGTAATCCAGGGTTACGGTAAAGCCGAGACGGGCGCTGAACTCCTGGCAGCTGGCCTCCAGCGCCGGACGCAGGCCGGGCTCCGTCAGCTGCAGGCGGAAGGTGGTCAGCAGCTCGCGGAGCTGCACCCAGGAGGTGTTCAGCTCGTTGCGGATCTGGCTCAACAGCTGTTTGTGGCTCTCCGGCAGGTCGGCGTCCTGCATCTGCAGACAGCTGACCTGCATCTTCATACAGGAGAGCGACTGGGCGATGGAGTCGTGTAACTCCCGGGCAATGGTGGCGCGCTCTTCCATCACAATCAGCTGCTGCTGTTTTTCCTGGTGGCGGTCGAGCGCCAGGGTGGCGGTCAACTGCTCCACCAAAGTATCCACCAGTTGCTGCTGATCGTGGTTAAGGTGGCGTCCGGCCGGCAGGGTGGCCAGTAAAATGCCGTACTGGGTCAGGTTATCCGCCAGCCGCCACTTCAGGGTCGTGCCGCTGGTGGTCAGCGGCGGCAGGCTGCGTGGGCAGAGGTGGCAGCCGATTTCATCGCAGCTCATATCTGACTGACAGGTAAATTCCTGGTGATTCTCTTCATCTTCCATGTCATACACCCGCAGCTCAATATCGTGCAGCAGGGTCAGATTCTGCAAACCGTTAAGCACCGGCGAGAGCCGCTCGCACAGCGGTACCTGGGAGTGCAGGCGGCGGTTGGCCTGCCAGAGGAAGGAGAGGATCTCATTTTTCTGCTCCAGCCCGGCGGTTTTTTCCCGCACCCGCTGCTCCAGCACCGCATAGCTTTCGGCCAGCTCGCCGGACATGGTATTCAGCGCTTCGCCGAGCATCGCCATCTCATTGCGGCCGTTGATGTGTGCGCGTTGGGTAAAATCGCGCTGGGTAACCGCCCGGGCCACCGCCAGCAGTTGTCGCCAGGGATGCAACAGCCGGGCGCGCAGCCAGATAATGGTGAACACCAGCAGTAGGGCCATAAATAGCACCATCAGCCGCTGCATCACCACTACCCGCGCAATGCGCTGTTCGGTGCTGCTGTCGAAGGCGGTGACCAGATTATCGATCCGGCTGACAAAAGCGGAGATATCACTGGCGACCGCGTCAGGGTTTTGTGCCTGCCGCAGGCCCGGTGCCAGCTGGTTTTGCCAGTAATCCTGCAGGGCTTTCAGCTGCGCCTGTTGGTCATCGTGCTGCGCCGCGCTTTGCAGCACCGGGCTGAAGGCCGTGGCGTTCATCTCATCAAGGAGGACCTGATCTTTGGCTTCCAGCGGGATCGCCGCCAGCAGGCGGTAGCTCTGCATGCGCAGCGAACCGGCTTTGTTAATGGCGTGCGCGCTGCCCTGAACGCCCTGCACCAGCCAGCCGGAAATTGCCATTCCCGCCACCCCGATTGCGGTGGACAGCATGACAATCAGCACCAGTTGGTTAACCAGCGTCAGTGGTGAAAAACAGCGTTTAAACATAGGGTAGTCTGGCTCCTGACAATGCCTGAACTCGGCAAGGGCTCTATTCTCAGCCATACCCTGGAGTATACCCATACCTAAAAAGGATTACCCATTAATTGCCATTTGTCTGATGAATGGGAGGAGGGGGTAAGCGGGGAGTAGCAGTCCAGTGAAAAACCACACCTTTTTTAGCGGAATGCGCTACTCATCAGGGAGTACATCAACTTTTTTCGGCGGAATTTGCCCACCTTCCCCTTGATTTATATCAACTTCCTGTCTGCTTAAAACCCTGATCTTTGTACCATCTTTTAAGAATCAGAGGTGTCTATGAGTCACTCAACTACCCCCGAAAGGGATTCCGGCCCGGTTATTACGGAGTGGCGTCCGGAAGATCCGGCGTTCTGGCAACAGCGCGGCCAACGTATAGCCAGCCGTAATCTGTGGATCTCCGTTCCCTGTCTGCTGCTGGCGTTTTGCGTCTGGATGTTGTTCAGCGCCGTCGCCGTAAACCTGCCAAAAGTGGGCTTCAAATTTACCACCGACCAGCTGTTTATGTTAACGGCGCTGCCGGCACTCTCCGGTGCGTTGCTGCGTGTGCCTTATGCCTTTATGGTGCCGCTGTTTGGCGGTCGCCGCTGGACCGCGTTCAGCACCGGGATCATGATTATTCCGTGCGTGTGGCTGGGCTTTGCGGTGCAGGATACCTCTACTCCGTTCAGCGTCTTTGTGATTATCTCTCTGCTGTGTGGCTTTGCAGGCGCTAACTTTGCCTCCAGCATGGCGAACATCAGCTTCTTCTTCCCGAAACAGAAGCAGGGTGGCGCGCTGGGGATTAACGGTGGGCTGGGCAACATGGGCGTCAGCGTCATGCAGCTGATTGCGCCGCTGGCGATCTCGGTTTCTATCTTCGCAGCCTTTGGCGGTGCGGGCGTTGAGCAGGCCGACGGCTCATACCTGTTCCTGCAGAACGCGGCGTGGATCTGGGTGCCGTTTCTGGTGGTATTAACCCTGGCCGCATGGTTCGGCATGAACGATCTGGCGGCGTCGAAAGCCTCCCTGAGCGAACAGCTCCCGGTGCTGAAGCGTGCCCATCTGTGGATCATGGCGCTGCTCTATCTGGCAACTTTCGGCTCCTTTATCGGCTTCTCCGCCGGGTTTGCGATGCTGTCCAAAACTCAGTTCCCGGACGTGCAGATCCTGCACTACGCCTTCTTCGGCCCGTTCATTGGTGCCCTGGCGCGCTCCACCGGGGGTATGATCTCCGACCGCCTGGGCGGCACCCGCGTGACGCTGGTGAACTTCGTGCTGATGGCGATCTTCTGTGCCCTGCTGTTTATGACCCTGCCGGTTAACGGCGTGGGCGGCAATTTTGGCGCCTTCTTCGCGGTCTTTATGGTGCTGTTCCTGACCGCCGGGCTGGGTAGTGCCTCGACCTTCCAGATGATCTCGGTGATCTTCCGTAAGCTGACCATGGATCGCGTCAAAGCGCAGGGCGGCGACGAGCAGCAGGCGATGCGTGAAGCAGCCACCGACACCGCCGCCGCGCTGGGCTTCATCTCTGCGATTGGTGCCATTGGCGGCTTCTTTATCCCTAAAGCATTCGGCATTTCGCTGGACCTGACCGGCTCCCCGGCGGGCGCCATGAAAGTGTTCCTTGTTTTCTATATCGTCTGCGTGTTTGTCACCTGGCTGGTATACGGACGGAATTCTAATAAAAAATAAGTAAGTTTGATTATCCGTTTGCGCGGCCTGGTGCCGCGCTTTTTTTATCCCGATATTAGTTACAACATACTCAAAGGCATAACCCCTTCCGCCGCGCAGCCGCTGTGATCGCCATCGCTAATCAGGGCGCTCTACCCCTTAATACCCCTCCGGTTATCTGCCATGCGTGCTTTTGTACGATAAATACAAAATATCTATATAAAACAGTTGGTTGATATATTTGGTTTTGTACCGCTTTAGGGGTAGCCGCGGATTAGCCGCGCTTAACATCCCCCGTTCCTCTTGATCGTTATCAATTCTCACCATCTTTCATAGCGTTACCTTCGCTGCAAATCAGCAATGTCGATTTAGAGAGCCACAGGCTCCACACAGGAGATACCCGATGAGCAAATTTTTGGACCGGTTTCGCTACTTCAAACAGAAGGGTGAGACTTTTGCCGATGGGCACGGCCAGGTTCTGGAGACCAACCGGGACTGGGAAGACGGTTACCGTCAGCGCTGGCAGCATGACAAAGTTGTCCGCTCCACCCACGGCGTAAACTGCACCGGCTCATGCAGCTGGAAGATTTTCGTAAAAAACGGTCTGGTGACCTGGGAAATGCAGCAGACGGACTACCCGCGTACCCGTCCGGATATGCCGAACCACGAACCGCGCGGCTGTCCGCGTGGCGCCAGCTACTCCTGGTATCTCTACAGCGCTAACCGTCTGAAATACCCGCTGATGCGTAAACGCCTGATGAAGATGTGGCGTGAAGCGAAAGTGCAGCACAGCGATCCGGTTGATGCCTGGGCATCCATTATCGAAGACGCCGACAAAGCGAAAAGCTTCAAGCAGGCCCGCGGTCGCGGCGGCTTTGTCCGCTCCTCCTGGCAGGAAGTGAATGAGCTGATTGCCGCCTCTAACGTCTATACCGTCAAAACCTACGGCCCGGACCGTGTTGCAGGCTTCTCGCCGATCCCGGCGATGTCGATGGTCTCCTATGCGTCCGGCGCCCGCTACCTCTCCCTGATTGGCGGAACCTGCCTGAGCTTCTATGACTGGTACTGCGACCTGCCGCCTGCGTCTCCGCAGACCTGGGGTGAGCAGACCGACGTGCCGGAATCTGCTGACTGGTACAACTCCAGCTACATCATCGCCTGGGGCTCTAACGTTCCGCAGACCCGTACCCCGGATGCCCACTTCTTTACCGAAGTGCGTTACAAAGGCACCAAAACCGTTGCCGTAACGCCGGACTACGCCGAAATCGCCAAACTGTGCGACCTGTGGCTGGCACCAAAGCAGGGTACCGATGCCGCGATGGCGCTGGCGATGGGCCACGTGATGCTGCGTGAGTTCCACCTCGACAAGCCAAGCCAGTACTTCACCGACTACGTGCGCAAATATACCGACATGCCGATGCTGGTGATGCTGGAAGAGCGCGACGGTTACTACGCCGCAGGCCGTATGCTGCGTGCCGCTGACCTGGTGGATGCGCTGGGCCAGGAAAACAACCCGGAATGGAAAACCGTTGCTTACAACAGCAATGGCGACATGATTGCTCCGAACGGCTCTATCGGTTTCCGCTGGGGCGAGAAGGGCAAGTGGAACCTCGAGCAGCGTGATGGCACCTCCGGCGAAGAGACCGAACTGCGCCTGAGCATGCTGGGCAGCCAGGACGAGATCGCTGAAGTCGGCTTCCCGTACTTCGGCGGCGAAGGTTCGGAGCACTTCAACAAGGTTGAACTGCAGAACGTCCTGATGCACAAACTGCCGGTGAAACGCCTGCAGCTGGCCGATGGTTCTACCGCGCTGGTGACCACCGTTTACGACCTGACCCTGGCCAACTACGGTCTGGAACGCGGTTTGAACGATGAAAACTGCGCTACCAACTATGACGACGTCAAAGCCTACACTCCGGCCTGGGCAGAGCAGATCACTGGTGTTCCGCGGGCGCACATCATCCGTACCGCCCGTGAATTTGCCGATAACGCAGACAAGACCCACGGTCGGTCGATGATCATCGTTGGTGCCGGTCTGAACCACTGGTATCACCTCGATATGAACTATCGTGGCCTGATCAACATGCTGATCTTCTGCGGCTGCGTCGGTCAGAGCGGCGGCGGCTGGGCGCACTATGTCGGCCAGGAAAAACTGCGTCCGCAGACCGGCTGGCAACCGCTGGCGTTTGCCCTTGACTGGCAGCGTCCGGCACGTCACATGAACAGCACTTCGTACTTCTATAACCACTCCAGCCAGTGGCGCTACGAGACGGTGACTGCCCAGGAGCTGCTCTCCCCGATGGCGGATAAATCCCGCTACAGCGGCCACCTGATCGATTTCAACGTGCGTGCAGAACGCATGGGCTGGCTGCCGTCTGCACCTCAGCTGGGAACCAACCCGCTGCGCATCGCAGAAGAGGCGAAGAAAGCCGGGATGACCCCGGTGGATTACACCGTCAAATCCCTGAAAGAGGGCTCGATTCGCTTTGCGGCTGAACAGCCTGAGAACGGTAAAAACCACCCGCGTAACCTGTTCATCTGGCGCTCCAACCTGCTGGGCTCGTCCGGTAAAGGCCACGAGTACATGCTGAAATACCTGCTCGGGACCGAAAACGGTATCCAGGGTAAAGATCTCGGCAAGCAGGGTGGCGTGATGCCCGAAGAGGTGGAGTGGAAAGACAACGGTCTCGACGGCAAGCTGGATCTGGTGGTGACCCTGGACTTCCGTCTCTCCAGCACCTGCCTCTATTCCGACATCGTGCTGCCAACCGCTACCTGGTATGAAAAAGACGACATGAATACCTCGGATATGCATCCGTTTATTCATCCGCTGTCTGCTGCCGTTGACCCGGCCTGGGAATCGAAAAGCGACTGGGATATCTACAAAGACATCGCGAAGAAATTCTCCGAAGTCTGCGTGGGTCATCTGGGCAAGGAGACCGACGTGGTCACGCTGCCAATCCAGCACGACTCCGCCGCCGAACTGGCGCAGCCGCTGGACGTGAAGGACTGGAAAAAAGGCGAATGCGACCTGATCCCGGGCGTTACCGCCCCGCACATTATCCCGGTTGAACGCGACTACCCGGCGACGTACGAACGCTTTACCTCTATCGGCCCGCTGATGGAGAAAATCGGTAACGGCGGGAAAGGCATCGCCTGGAACACCCAGACCGAAATGGATCTGCTGCGTAAGCTCAACTACACCAAGGCGGACGGCCCGGCCAAAGGTCAGCCAATGCTGAACACCGCGATTGATGCGGCAGAGATGATCCTGACCCTGGCTCCGGAAACCAACGGCCAGGTGTCGGTGAAGGCCTGGGCTGCGCTGAGTGAATTTACCGGTCGCGACCATACCCATCTGGCGCTGAATAAAGAAGACGAGAAGATCCGCTTCCGCGATATTCAGGCCCAGCCGCGCAAAATCATCTCCAGCCCGACCTGGTCTGGTCTGGAAGATGAGCACGTCTCCTATAACGCCGGTTATACCAACGTTCACGAGCTGATCCCATGGCGCACCCTGACCGGTCGTCAGTCGCTGTATCAGGATCACCAGTGGATGCGTGACTTCGGTGAGAGCCTGCTGGTGTACCGTCCGCCAATCGACACCCGTTCTGTGAAGGCCGTTATGGGCAAGAAATCCAACGGCAACCCGGAGAAGGCGCTGAACTTCCTGACGCCGCACCAGAAGTGGGGTATCCACTCCACCTACAGCGACAACCTGCTGATGTTGACCCTGTCGCGCGGTGGCCCGATTGTCTGGATGAGTGAAGCGGATGCTAAAGATCTGGGTATCGAAGATAACGACTGGATTGAAGTGTTCAACAGCAACGGTGCCCTGACGGCGCGTGCGGTAGTGAGCCAGCGAGTGCCGGCCGGGATGACCATGATGTACCACGCGCAGGAACGTATCGTGAACCTGCCGGGTTCAGAAATCACCGAGCAGCGCGGCGGTATTCACAACTCCGTGACCCGTATTACGCCGAAGCCAACCCATATGATCGGCGGCTATGCGCAGCTGGCCTACGGCTTTAACTACTACGGCACCGTAGGATCGAACCGCGATGAGTTCGTGGTGGTACGTAAGATGAAGAATATTAACTGGTTAGACGGCGAAGGTAATGACCAGGTACAGGAGAGCGTAAAATGAAAATTCGTTCACAAGTCGGCATGGTGCTGAATCTGGATAAATGCATCGGCTGTCATACCTGCTCAGTCACCTGTAAAAATGTCTGGACCAGCCGGGAAGGTATGGAGTACGCCTGGTTCAACAACGTCGAAAGCAAGCCGGGCACCGGCTTCCCGACCGACTGGGAAAACCAGGAGAAGTGGAAGGGCGGCTGGATCCGTAAAATCAACGGTAAACTGCAGCCGCGCATGGGTAACCGCGCGCTGCTGCTGGGTAAAATCTTCGCGAACCCGCATCTGCCGGGCATTGACGATTACTACGAGCCGTTTGATTTTGACTACCAGAACCTGCACAACGCGCCGGAAGGGAAACACCAGCCGATCGCCCGTCCACGCTCGCTGATCACCGGTCAGCGCATGGACAAAATCACCAGCGGGCCAAACTGGGAAGAGATTCTGGGCGGCGAGTTCGAAAAACGCGCCAAAGACCAGAACTTCGAGAACATGCAGAAGGCGATGTACGGCCAGTTCGAAAACACCTTCATGATGTATCTGCCGCGCCTGTGCGAGCACTGCCTGAACCCGGCCTGTGTCGCCACCTGCCCGAGCGGTGCCATCTACAAGCGTGAAGAAGACGGCATCGTGCTGATCGACCAGGACAAGTGCCGCGGCTGGCGCATGTGTATCACCGGCTGCCCGTACAAAAAGATCTACTTCAACTGGAAGAGCGGTAAGTCCGAGAAGTGCATCTTCTGCTACCCGCGTATCGAAGCCGGGATGCCAACCGTCTGCTCCGAGAGCTGCGTAGGCCGTATCCGTTACCTTGGCGTGCTGCTGTATGACGCAGATGCGATTGAGAACGCGGCAAGCACCGAGCACGAGAAAGATCTCTATCAGCGTCAGCTGGACGTGTTCCTCGATCCGAACGATCCGAAAGTGATCGCTCAGGCGCTGGCCGACGGCATTCCGCAGAGCGTGATCGACGCGGCACAGCAGTCGCCGGTCTACAAAATGGCGATGGACTGGAAGCTGGCCCTGCCGCTGCATCCGGAATACCGCACATTGCCGATGGTCTGGTACGTGCCACCGCTGTCACCGATTCAGTCTGCGGCGGACGCGGGTGAGCTGGGTAGCAACGGTATCCTGCCGGATGTCGAAAGCCTGCGTATCCCGGTGCAGTATCTGGCGAACCTGCTGACTGCGGGTGACACCCAACCGGTGCTGCTGGCCCTGAAACGTATGCTGGCGATGCGCCACTTCAAACGTGCGGAGACCGTTGACGGCGTCATCGATACTCGCGCGCTGGAAGAGGTGGGCTTAAGCGAAGCGCAGGCCCAGGAGATGTACCGTTACCTGGCGATTGCCAACTACGAAGATCGTTTCGTGGTGCCGAGCAGCCACCGTGAGCTGGCCCGTGAAGCCTTCCCGGAGAAAAGCGGGTGTGGCTTTACCTTCGGCGATGGTTGCCACGGTTCAGATAACAAATTCAACCTGTTCAACAGCCGCCGCATCGATGCGATGGATGTGACCAGCAAAACGGAGCCGCACCAATGATTGAACTCGTCATTGTTTCGCGTCTGCTCGAGTACCCCGATGCTGCCCTTGCGCAGCATCAACAGGAACTCTTTGATGCACTCGCGTCATCGGAAAACCTGGATAAAGAGGATGCCCAGACACTGGGCGTTTTCCTCCGCGATCTGTTAGCCCGCGATCTTCTGGATGCCCAGTCTGACTACAGCCAGCTGTTTGATCGCGGCCGCGCTACCTCGCTGCTGCTGTTTGAGCACGTTCACGGTGAATCCCGCGATCGCGGTCAGGCGATGGTCGATCTGATGGCCCAGTACGAGCAGCACGGTTTGCATCTCGACAGCCGCGAGCTGCCGGATCACCTCCCGCTGTATCTGGAATATCTGGCGCAGCTACCGAAAGAAGAGGCGCTGGGCGGTTTGCAGGATATCGCGCCGATCCTGGCGTTGCTGGGCGCACGTCTGCAACAGCGTGAAAGTCGCTATGCGGTGCTGTTCGATCTGCTGGTGAAGCTGGCCAACGCCTCGGTCGACAGTGAAAAAGTGGCGGAGAAAATCGCGGATGAAGCCCGGGATGACACCCCCCAGGCGCTGGATGCGGTCTGGGAAGAGGAGCAGGTGAAGTTCTTTGCTGACCAGAGCTGCGGCGAGTCGGAAATCTCTGCTCACCAGCGTCGTTTTGCCGGTGCCGTTGCCCCGCAATATTTGAATATCTCTACCGGAGGACAGCAATAATGCACTTCCTGAATATGTTCTTCTTCGATATCTATCCGTACATTGCGGGTTCGGTCTTTCTGATTGGTAGCTGGCTGCGTTACGACTACGGTCAGTACACCTGGCGCGCCGCCTCCAGCCAGATGCTGGATCGCAAAGGGATGAACATGGCCTCGAACCTGTTCCACATCGGGATTCTGGGGATCTTTGCCGGTCACTTCCTCGGGATGCTGACCCCGCACTGGATGTATGAATCCTTCCTGCCGATGGACGTGAAGCAGAAGATGGCGATGATTGCCGGGGGGGCCTGCGGCGTGATGACCCTGGTGGGCGGCCTGATGCTGTTGAAACGTCGTCTGTTCAGCCCGCGCGTGCGGGCCACCACCACCGGAGCGGACATTCTGATCCTCTCCCTGCTGATGGTACAGTGCGCGCTGGGTCTGCTGACTATTCCGTTCTCTGCACAACACATGGACGGCAGCGAAATGCTGAAGCTGGTGGGTTGGGCGCAGTCGGTGGTGACCTTCCACGGCGGGGCGTCTGAGCATCTCGACGGCGTGGCCTTTGTCTTCCGCGTGCACCTGGTACTGGGTATGACCCTGTTCCTGCTGTTCCCGTTCTCCCGTCTGGTGCATATCTGGAGCGCGCCGGTGGAGTACCTGACGCGCCGGTATCAGATTGTGCGAGCTCGTCGCTAATCCGCTGTTTTAATCGAAACCCCGCTCTGGCGGGGTTTTTTTTCGCCCCAGCCGAGGTTATTGCCCGCTGCGGCCAACAGAATCAACGCCCCGCCGGCCAGCTGGGTGAGATTCAGCGAGTGGCCAAACACCAGGTTATCGACAATCAGTGCCACCACCGGATAGATAAACGACAGCGAGCCGATGATGGGGGTAGGGAGCTTCTGAATGGCACTGTAGAGCAGCTGATACATGATCCCGGTGTGGACAATGCCCAGCGTCAATAAAATCCCCCACGGGAACTCACCTGATAAAGCGGGCATATGCGCCAGCGGCAGGAGCATCACCACGCCGGTCAGAACCTGAATAAAGGCGATATGCTGCGGTGCAATGGTCTTTAATTTGCGGGTGATGATAGCGGTGAGGGCATAGAAGAAAGCCGCACCCAGTGCGAGCCCGATACCCGCCAGCCATCCCGCTTCATGCCCGCCCGTCAGTTCGCTGGAGAGCAGAATCACCACGCCGCCAAAGGCGAGGAACAGCCAGCCCCATTTCACCAGGCTCACCCGTTCCCCCAGCAACATCCCCATCAGCACCAGCATAAAGGGCTGAGTGTTATAGACCACCGTCGACAGGCCGATAGAGATACGTTCAAAGGCGGCGAACAGCAGCAGCCAGTTCACCACCAGCGCGACGCCGCCAAGAACGGCGAGGCCCAGCGTGACTTTGGTTAACGGGCTGAAAGGCTGTTTACTGAAACGAATAAAGAGAAACAACGCAATCGCGCCGATCAGACAGCGCCAGAACACAACCTCTGTTACCGGCAAACCGGAGAGCAAAACAAAGGCGCCAATGGAGCCGGATATCAGCATCGCCAGGCTCATTTGCCAGACGCCCTGTTGGATTTCACGCATCGCACACCTCCTGATTAATGCCCTTATTGTGATAAATGCTTGTCCGGTTTAACAGTGCTGATCTAAGGTAAAAGACGTTAGTTGCTTTTATAAATTAGGTGAATGCTATGGATTACCTTATCGATGAGATCGACCGCCAGATCCTGGCCTGTCTGGTGGAGGATGCGCGAATGTCGCTGAAGGTGCTGAGCGGCCGGGTAGGGCTCACGTCACCCAGCACGGCGGAGCGGTTAAAAAGGCTGGAAGAGCGGGGTGTGGTTCAGGGATATGGCGCCCGGGTGAATCTGGCGGCGTTAGGTTATACCCTGCAGGCGCTGGTACGCGTGCGCCCGCTGCCGGGGTTATTGCATAAGGTAGATAAATATATCCAGGCGATGCCGGAGTGCATTGAAAGCGACAAAGTGACCGGCGAGGACTGTTTTGTTATCAGGCTGGTGGTGCGCTCGATAGAGCAACTGGATACGCTACTGGATGGGCTGGCAGAACATGCGCAGTGCAATACATCGATTGTGAAGAGTTCACCGGTGACGCGTCGATTGCCACCGTTGTAGGGATTTTGCCGGGGGGCGGCTGCGCCTTACCCGGCCTACGATTTGGTTTTGTAGCCCCGGTAAGCGCAGCGCCACCGGGGAGAACAGGTGCGCGAGATCCGAAGAATAAGTATTTATTTTGAATTGTTTTTTTTCAGAGAAGTGATGGTGGTGGGGGAAGGATTCGAACCTTCGAAGTCGATGACGGCAGATTTACAGTCTGCTCCCTTTGGCCGCTCGGGAACCCCACCAGGGGTAATTCATATTTTGAGGTAAAGCTGAGAGATGGTGGTGGGGGAAGGATTCGAACCTTCGAAGTCGATGACGGCAGATTTACAGTCTGCTCCCTTTGGCCGCTCGGGAACCCCACCACGGGGTAATGCTTTTACTGGCCTGCTTCCTTGTGGGAAGCGGGGCGCATCATATCAAATGACGCGCCCCTGTAAAGACTTCCTTTGCTAAATTGAATCGTTTGCCTGATTTTTACGCATAAAGACGCAAAGCTAATCGATTCATTTTATAAAGGATTAAAGAATAATCGTTCTGTTACCGTAGACAAACACGCGCTGCGCCAGCACCTGATACAGCGCCCGGCTTAAGACATTTTTTTCGACGTCGCGTCCGGCACGCATCATATCTTCCGCCGTATAGGTGTGATCGACATGAATCACGTCCTGCATGATGATTGGACCTTCATCCAGATTATCATTCACGTAGTGCGCCGTTGCGCCGATAATCTTCACCCCGCGCTCGTACGCCTGGTGATAAGGACGCGCGCCGATAAATGCTGGCAGGAATGAGTGGTGAATATTGATGATCTTATTCGGGAACCGCGAAACGAAGGATGGCGTCAATACGCGCATGTATTTCGCCAGCACCACGTAATCCGGGTTGTGCGCTTCGATGGCCTGGGCCATTAAATTGTCATGCTCTTCGCGGGTATGGCCTTCATGGCTCACCAGCTCAAACGGAATATCAAAGCGCTCGACCAGGGTGCGCAGCGTCTCATGATTGCCAATGACTGCGGCGATCTCCACATCCAGGCCGCCGTAGTTAGCTTTCATCAGCAGATCGCCCAGGCAGTGCGCCTCTTTGGTGACCAGGATAACCACCCGGCGGCGACCGGCTGGGGTCAGCTCGCGCACGGAACCTTCAGGCAGCGCGCCGTCCAGATCCGCCAGCAGCGTCGCGTCGTTGAAAATCCCTTCCAGCTCGGTACGCATAAAGAAGCGGCCGGTACGGTGATCAACAAACTCGTTGTTCTGCACGATGTTCAGTTCATGCTTGTAGCAAATGTTGGTAATACGGGCGATCAGCCCTTTCTGGTCGGGACAAATGGTGCGCAGCACTTTGCGTTGTGTTGATTGCATTGCCGGAAAATCCTTTGCGTGTTTGCTGAAACCGTATCGTCAGGCCTTATTGCCCGCAACACTTTTTAAATTTTTTACCTGAACCACAGGGGCAGGGGTCATTACGACCGAACTGCGGACGCGTACCGTCAATATAGTACCACCGTCCGCCCTCCTTTAAGAAACGCGAGCGTTCGATGATGGCACCGGCTTTCCCGTGCTCGGTAAAGCGGGCAACAAAACTGACGAACCCCTCGTTCTCGTCTTTGCCTGACGCCGTTTCATACTGGGTCAGCCCGGACCATTGCGTATTCGCAAAACCGGATTCGATCTCCTGACGAAAATCAGCAGCATGACATGACGGATGCCAGGTCATAACCAGGTAGTCTGCGTCCCGCATCACAAAAGCGGTATAACGGGACCGCATAAGTGAGGCCGGGTCCGGTGCAACCTGTTCACCAGTAAGATATCGCTGGCAACATAGGCTATACTCGTGAGCGCTACCGCAGGGACAGAGTTGAGACACGATTCTCTTCCTGAAACAATAAATGAATAAATGGCGCATAACGCCAGGGTGGCACTATGTTAACCGAGCGGTTGCAATGACGCTATGCCAGGAATCCAGGGGACGTTAAACAGGGCTAATGAGAAAAGTTAAAATCGGACTGGCGTTGGGCTCGGGAGCAGCCCGGGGCTGGTCGCATATTGGTGTGATCAATGCCTTACAACGTTTAGGTATCGAAATAGATATCGTCGCAGGCTGTTCAATAGGTTCTCTGGTGGGGGCCGCCTATTCGTGTGGCAAACTTCCCGAGCTGGAAACCTGGGTACGTTCTTTTAGCTACTGGGACGTCCTGCGCCTGATGGATCTCTCCTGGCAACGTGGCGGGTTGTTACGCGGTGAGCGCGTCTTCAACCGTTTTCGCCAGGTGATGCCCCTGACCGAATTCTCCAGTTGCCAGATGCCTTTCGGTGCGGTCGCGACTAACCTCAGCACCGGCCGGGAAATCTGGTTCACCGAAGGCGATATCCATCTTGCCGTACGCGCCTCCTGCAGTATGCCGGGCCTGATGGCGCCGGTTCCGCACAACGGCTACTGGCTGGTAGACGGCGGCGTGGTCAATCCTGTGCCCATTTCTCTGACCCGCGCGATGGGGGCCGATATCGTGATTGCGGTCGATCTCCAGCATGATGCGCATCTGATGCAGCAGGATCTGATGCCGGTGAATACCCAACCGGATGACGGCGCACTTGACGATCTCGCCTGGCATGAAAAGCTGCGCGGACGTCTGAGTCGTGTGGCGACGCGTAAACGGGTCGCTGCGCCGACCGCTATGGAAATTATGACCACCTCGATTCAGGTGCTGGAAAATCGCCTGAAACGCAATCGAATGGCGGGTGACCCGCCGGATATATTGATCCAACCTTTTTGTCCACAAATTTCAACGCTCGATTTCCATCGTGCAGAGGCGGCCATAACCGCTGGCGCGCAGGCGGTCGAAAAGAAAATGGATGAATTATTACCTTTGGTGCGGGCTTCTGCCTGAGCACGCTTTTTTTGATTACTTCAGCAAAATCTGACAGGCGATAGTACCGATAGCATGCCACTATTGATCTATTGTCAGCGCCGGGAGAGACCATGACACAGCCATTAGCCGGGAAACAAATTCTGATAGTTGAAGACGAGCCTGTTTTCCGCTCACTACTGGATTCGTGGCTTTCATCACTGGGAGCAACAACAGCACTCGCAGGGGATGGTGTCGACGCCCTTGAAAAAATGGCGGGACTAAAGCCCGATCTGATGATTTGTGATATCGCCATGCCGCGGATGAACGGTCTGAAGCTGGTGGAGCATTTACGTAACGCAGGGGATCAGATCCCTATCCTCGTCATTTCTGCGACCGAGAATATGGCTGACATCGCTAAGGCGTTGCGTCTGGGCGTGCAGGATGTCCTGCTCAAGCCGGTGAAAGATCTTAATCGCCTGCGTGAAACCGTCCTCGCATGCCTGTATCCCAATATGTTTAATTCGCGAGTAGAAGAGGAAGAGCGACTTTTTCAGGACTGGGATGCGCTGGTTAATAACCCTACTGCGGCGGCAAAGCTTCTACAGGAACTACAGCCGCCAGTGCAACAGAACATCTCCGGATGCAAAGTAAATTACCGTCAGCTGATGGCCGCCGATCAACATGGTCTGGTGCTGGATATCGCCCCGTTATCCGATAACGATCTGGCGTTTTATTGTCTGGACGTTACCCGGGCGGGGGATAATGGCGTGCTGGCGGCGTTATTATTACGCGCCCTGTTCAATGGTTTACTTCAGGAACAACTTTCGCATCAGGGACAACGGTTGCCAGAGTTAGGGAGTTTACTTAAACAGGTAAACCAGCTGCTGCGTCAGGCAAGTTTGCCCGGGCAATTTCCGTTACTGGTTGGTTATTACCACAGCGGCCTGAAAAATTTGATTCTGGTCTCCGCCGGACTTAATGCCACGCTTAATACTGGCGAACATCATATTCAGGTCAGCAACGGTGTTCCGTTAGGAACGTTAGGCAACACCTATCTTAATCAAATAAGCCACCGCTGTACTTCATGGCAATGCCAAATTTTGGGTACGGGAGGACGGTTGCGCTTAATGTTGTCCACGGAATAATCAGTTGGAATTTAAACGGTAGATAGCTTTACCGTCGTTTCACCGGCAATGCTACTATCGGGACAAGTTTTCATTCGTATTTATCCTAATTAAGCGGTAGCGCGTCCTTTTCAGACCCGGACCTCATCCTCTGGCTGATATACTGAACGCGTTATTAATGCAGACTAAAGTTCAAAACATGAACAGTTCAGGAGAGTTTCAATGGCTGCCGTAAATTCGAAAGTGACAAAGGCCGTTATCCCGGTTGCCGGGTTGGGAACCAGGATGCTGCCCGCAACGAAGGCAATTCCAAAAGAGATGCTGCCACTCGTTGATAAGCCTTTAATCCAGTATGTGGTCAACGAATGTATTGCCGCCGGTATTACTGAAATTGTACTGGTAACGCATTCATCCAAAAACTCTATCGAAAACCATTTCGATACCAGTTTTGAACTCGAAGCCATGCTGGAAAAACGCGTTAAGCGTCAGCTTCTGCAGGAAGTGCAGTCTATTTGCCCGCCGCACGTGACTATTATGCAGGTCCGTCAGGGTCTGGCAAAAGGTCTGGGTCATGCGGTGCTGTGTGCTCATCCGGTTGTGGGTAACGAGCCGGTGGCGGTTATTTTACCGGACGTTATTCTCGACGAGTTTGAATCCGATCTGTCCCAGGATAACCTGGCAGAAATGATTAAACGTTTCGACGAAACGGGCAGCAGCCAGATCATGGTTGAACCGGTTGAAGACGTGACCGCTTATGGTGTTGTCGACTGCAAAGGCGTTGAAATGAACCCGGGCGACAGCGTGCCGATGGTGGGCGTGGTTGAGAAGCCAAAAGCCGACGTAGCGCCGTCTAATCTGGCTGTGGTAGGGCGTTATGTCCTGAGTGCAGAGATTTGGCCGCTGCTGGCGAAAACGCCTCCAGGCGCCGGGGATGAAATCCAGCTGACCGATGGCATCGACATGCTGATCGAGAAAGAGACCGTTGAAGCCTACCATATGAAAGGTAAGAGCCATGACTGCGGTAATAAACTCGGTTACATGCAGGCCTTCGTTGAATATGGTGTTCGCCACCAGACTCTGGGTGAAGAATTTAAAGGCTGGCTGAAAGAGACGCTGGGCATTAAAAACTAACCAGACGCTAATGCGTTTAGCAAAAAACCGGTGACAGCCTGGCTATCACCGGTTTTTTTATGCGTCTTTTCAACCTTGCCGATCGGGCGCATGGGAATAGCATCGCTAAGTATATATGACAGTATGTAACGGAATGTCACGCCGTATAAAATACAGGCATAAAAAATCCCGCATTAAGCGGGATTTTCTGATAACTCTCTGACTTATTCCTTAATCAGGAAGTCGTCCAGTTGTTTGCCTTCTTCGTCCATCGCTTTCTTGATAACAGCTGGAGTACGACCCTGGCCGGTCCAGGTTTTAGATTCGCCGTTCTCATCGATGTAGCTATATTTAGCTGGACGCGCAGCGCGTTTAGCTTTGGTGCCTGTTTTAGCAGCAGCCATGCTGTTCAGCAATTCGTTTGGATCAATACCATCAGCGATCAGCATTTCACGATATTGCTGCAGTTTACGCGTACGCTCTTCGATTTCAGCAGCCGCGGCGTTTTCTTCTTCACGACGCTCATTAACGACGACTTCTAATTTCTCCAGCATTTCTTCAAGCGTTTCCAGAGTACATTCTCTCGCCTGGGCACGAAGAGTACGGATGTTGTTCAGAATTTTAAGTGCTTCGCTCATTGTAGTAATCTCAAACTTATAATGTGGGGGGTTTGTTGAAGTAATAATAGAGGCATAAATTGATATATGCAATAGGTCAGAATGTAAGGAATTCAAAAAATGCCTAATATTTGGCATTATTATTAATAACGCTAACTTAAATTTCTGCAGCCAAAAGAGGGGGGTGTTATCAAAAGATGCGTTGTAAACCTGACGGGGAACGCATGTTTTGAGGGTAATTTTGTTCATAATTATTGTTACTGCGGATAAATATCAACCTTTCGTATTAGTGCTGAAAACAGGGTTGCCCGATGAAGCTGTTAATTATTCCGCCTTCATTTCTGACCCTGTAATGACATTGAAATAACAGGTTTTTCCAGAACTTACCGTTTTTAAAACCGTACTGTAATTCATGTTTTTACAGGCCTTTATCACCGTCTGGTGTATATCCCTTCACCGGATAAAATGTTCCGGACCGCCTGCAAAGCGCGCTACAGCACGGAAGACCAGACAAAATATGGTACAATCACGCATCGGGAATAATACACATTGATTAGGGTTTAAGGGCCAATGGCACAACTGTATTTCTACTATTCAGCAATGAACGCAGGTAAGTCGACCGCATTACTGCAATCCTCCTACAATTACCAGGAGCGCGGGATGCAGACCCTGGTTTACACCGCAGAGATCGACGATCGTTTTGGTAGCGGAAAGGTTAGCTCGCGAATTGGTCTTTCGTCACCGGCAAAGCTATATAACCCGCAAACCAATCTGCTGGAAGAGATCCGCGCCGAGGTTGCCAGTCAGGCAGTGCATTGTGTGCTGGTGGATGAGAGCCAGTTTTTAACCCGCCAGCAGGTGCATGAGTTATCCGAGGTGGTCGACGAGCTGGATATTCCGGTGCTCTGTTATGGCCTGCGTACTGATTTCCGCGGTGAACTGTTTATTGGCAGCCAGTATTTACTGGCCTGGTCAGATAAACTGGTTGAATTGAAAACCATCTGTTTCTGCGGCCGTAAAGCGAGTATGGTGCTGCGCCTGGATCAGGCAGGCAAACCCTATGCGGAAGGCGAGCAGGTGGTGATTGGCGGCAATGAGCGCTACGTCTCCGTATGCCGTAAGCATTATAAAGAGGCGCTGGTAGTAGGCTCTCTGACGGCCATTCAGGAAGCCTGTCGTCGTTAACGACACTATTTCTTCTCTCTGTTCTCTCTGTATAACAGACATAAAAAAACCCGCCGGAGCGGGTTTTTTATTAAGCAGTTAATTAAGCGCTTTTCTTCGCTTTCTTATCAGCTTTCACCGGCACTTCTACAACCGGTGCTGCGAGTGCAGATACGCCTTCGGAGTATTCACGACCGTAGTAGGTATCCAGCAGGATCTGTTTCAGCTCTGCGATCAGCGGGTAGCGCGGGTTCGCACCAGTACACTGGTCATCAAAGGCATCTTCAGACAGCTTGTCTACGTGCGCCAGGAAGTCAGCTTCCTGAACACCAGCTTCGCGAATAGACTTCGGAATACCCAGTTCAGCTTTAATGCTGTCCAGCCATGCCAGCAGTTTCTCAATCTTCGCGGCAGTGCGATCGCCAGGTGCGCTCAGGCCCAGGTGGTCAGCAATTTCTGCGTAGCGACGACGCGCCTGTGGACGGTCGTACTGGCTGAAAGCAGTCTGTTTGGTTGGGTTATCGTTCGCGTTGTAGCGGATAACGTTGCCAATCAGCAGGGCGTTTGCCAGGCCGTGTGGAATGTGGAACTGGGAGCCCAGTTTGTGCGCCATGGAGTGACACACACCCAGGAAGGCGTTAGCAAACGCGATACCGGCGATGGTGGCAGCACTGTGAACACGCTCACGAGCAACCGGGTTCTTAGAACCTTCGTTGTAAGAGGCTGGCAGGTTCTCTTTCAGCAGTTTCAGCGCCTGCAGAGCCTGACCGTCAGAGAACTCAGATGCCAGCACGGAAACGTAAGCTTCCAGGGCGTGAGTCACCGCATCCAGACCACCGAACGCACAGAGTGATTTCGGCATATCCATCACCAGGTTGGCATCAACCACTGCCATGTCCGGAGTCAGGGCATAGTCTGCCAGCGGATATTTCTGGCCGGTAGCGTCGTCGGTTACAACGGCAAACGGCGTCACTTCTGAACCAGTACCGGAGGTGGTGGTGATCGCAACCATTTTTGCTTTCACACCCATTTTCGGGAACTTGTAGATACGTTTACGGATATCCATAAAGCGCAGCGCCAGTTCTTCGAAGTGCGTTTCCGGATGCTCGTACATTACCCACATGATTTTGGCTGCATCCATTGGGGAGCCGCCGCCCAGGGCGATAATCACGTCTGGTTTGAAGGAGTTTGCCAGCTCTGCGCCTTTACGAACAACGGACAGGGTTGGGTCAGCTTCAACTTCGAAGAACACGTCCACTTCTACACCAGCTGCTTTCAGCACAGAGGTGATCTGGTCTGCATAGCCATTGTTGAAGAGGAAACGGTCAGTCACGATGAGCGCACGTTTGTGGCCATCAGTAATCACTTCATCCAGCGCGATTGGCAGGGAGCCACGGCGGAAGTAGATAGATTTCGGAAGTTTATGCCACAACATGTTTTCAGCTCGCTTAGCAACGGTTTTCTTGTTGATCAGGTGCTTAGGACCAACGTTCTCAGAGATGGAGTTACCACCCCATGAACCACAACCCAGAGTCAGGGAAGGCGCGAGCTTAAAGTTATACAGGTCACCGATACCACCCTGAGAAGCAGGGGTGTTAATCAGGATACGTGCAGTTTTCATCATCTGACCGAAGTGCGCTACACGCTCCGGCTGGTTGTCCTGGTCGGTGTACAGGCATGAGGTATGACCGATACCGCCCATGGCAACCAGTTTCTCTGCTTTGATGACCGCGTCGTCGAAATCTTTCGCACGGTACATGGCCAGCGTCGGAGAGAGTTTCTCGTGAGCAAACGGCTCGCTTTCATCAACGTCGGTCACTTCACCAATCAGGATCTTGGTGGAAGCCGGAACGGTGAAGCCTGCCAGTTCAGCGATTTTATACGCTGGTTGACCTACGATTGCTGCGTTCAGTGCGCCATTTTTCAGGATGATGTCCTGAACAGCTTTCAGCTCCTGACCCTGCAGCATGTAGCCGCCATGGCTGGCGAAACGTTCACGAACGGCATCGTATACAGAATCAACAACAACGACAGACTGCTCGGAAGCACAGATAACGCCGTTATCGAAGGTCTTAGACATCAGTACTGATGCAACAGCACGTTTGATATCGGCAGTTTCGTCGATAACAACCGGGGTGTTACCTGCACCTACGCCGATAGCCGGTTTACCGGAGCTATAAGCGGCTTTAACCATGCCTGGACCACCGGTCGCAAGGATCAGGTTAATGTCAGGGTGGTGCATCAGGGCGTTAGAGAGCTCCACAGAAGGCTGATCGATCCAGCCGATCAGGTCTTTCGGTGCACCTGCAGCGATCGCCGCTTGCAGAACGATATCGGCCGCTTTGTTGGTCGCATCTTTAGCACGTGGATGTGGAGAGAAAATGATTGCGTTACGCGTCTTCAGGCTGATGAGCGATTTGAAGATAGCAGTAGACGTTGGGTTGGTAGTAGGAACGATACCGCAGATGATGCCGATAGGCTCTGCAATGGTGATGGTACCGAAGGTGTCATCTTCAGACAGGACGCCGCAAGTCTTCTCGTCTTTATAGGCGTTGTAGATATACTCAGAAGCAAAGTGGTTTTTGATCACTTTATCTTCAATGATACCCATACCAGATTCGGCAACGGCCAGTTTAGCGAGAGGGATTCGAGCATCTGCAGCAGCCAGAGCGGCGGCACGGAAGATTTTATCAACCTGCTCTTGAGTGAAATTGGCATATTCACGCTGGGCTTTTTTTACGCGCTCTACAAGTGCGTTAAGCTCTGCGACATTAGTAACAGCCATAATGCTCTCCTGATAATGTTAAACTCTTTTAGTAAATCAGCTGCTCGACACGAAATCAGTATAGTCAGCGCCATTGCCACTTGCTTAACTTACATAAAAACAAGGTGTTAACGTTTTTATCGTTCCCCTGATTTACTAAAAGAGCCTCCCATCAGTAGCCTACGTTCAGATACTGAATCTCCGTGGTGGCGTAATCAAGATTACTCACTTCTGAGTACGGAAAACATGATCTGTATCAATTTATCCATAAGCTGATACCTTTCAGCAGGGGTATTTTGGGGCATTGCCAACGATGTTAAATAATTGCAAAAGCAATTGAACCACAGGTATGCATTTAGTACACAAATATTTTACAGCGTCAAACCACTATAATTCACAATATTGTGATGAAGTACATGCGTAAAAAGCGTATCTTCTGCGCGGTTATTGGCGTTGCCATTCTTTATTTTCAGTCTTGCTTATCAGCGGAGCTAACAGTGAGCCTATCGCTCTTTGATTTTCCAACTTATTTCAAGTTTTTTATCGGTCTGTTCGCGCTGGTCAACCCGGTGGGCATTATTCCCGTCTTTATTAGTATGACCAGCTATCAGACCGCGCTTGCCAGGAATAAGACCAACCTGACGGCGAACATGTCGGTCGCTATCATCCTGCTGACCTCTCTCTATCTTGGCGACTCTATATTGCAGATTTTTGGCATCTCTATTGATTCATTCCGGATTGCTGGCGGGATCCTGGTGGTGACCATCGCGATGTCGATGATTAGCGGCAAGCTGGGCGAGGATAAACAAAACAAGCAAGAAAAGTCAGAGACCGCCATCCGGGAAAGTATCGGCGTGGTGCCGCTGGCGCTGCCATTAATGGCGGGTCCTGGGGCGATCAGTTCCACCATCGTCTGGGGAACGCGCTACCACAACCTGATGCATCTGATTGGCTTCTCGATCGCCATTGCGCTGTTTGCATTCTGCTGTTGGGGTGTATTTCGCATTGCGCCGTGGCTGGTGCGACTCCTTGGCCAGACCGGCATTAACGTTATCACCCGTATTATGGGTCTGCTGCTGATGGCACTGGGGATTGAATTTATTGTTACCGGGCTGAAATCAATATTCCCGGGCTTATTAAGTTGACGATTTCAAATGAAAGAGCGGCGCCAGTGGCGCCGTTTTTTTGTCATTATCAGCAAATCATATAATGAAAGTTGAAAATCGCTTTAACTATAATAAATTTTACTAATAATTTTGTTTTGTTAACTATCAACCACTTGTCTCCCACCCCGACACCGCACTGGTCACATTCCGCGCAATAAGACTGTTATTTTACTCACACGATACTCTGGGGCTTGCTGCGGGATAACTGAGATGATATTAGTAATTTGATGAATGAATTAGATGAATGTGCTAAATAATAGACAGTTGTTAATTTTTTGTACAAACAACGCCTCGTCTCCAGTACCGCGATGCCACCGTCGAGCACACTTTCTACATCCCATTGAAAAGCGAAGATTTTACCCGCTTTTGATGCGCGGCAGGGTAGCCCACAACATAACGGTAAGTTCCGTAAAAGAGAATTGGTTAACAAATTTGCAAAATGTATTGGCACCCGGGAATGCCATTTGGTACTTTCCGGCCTTATATTTTCCGCAGAAATCTTTTAGATGAGAATCTTTTTCATTAACGGTTCTGATCTAAAAGAATTAAGACGGGCCTCGACAGGGGAGGCCTGTTAAGAATCGACGCAAGGCGGCCAGACGAGCCGTTAGTAATAGTAAAGTCGGTGATAGCGAGAAGTAAAAAACGCCTGACAGCAGCATAAACTCCTACGTTGTCAGGGAACCCCAAAAAAGGGGAATTAAACAGGCTGGTAAAAAACCAGTAATTATAAAGAGTGGAGTACCAACACAATGTCCATCATCACAAAAAAAAGTCTGGTCGCGGCGGGGATTTTAACTGCGCTAATCGCGGGCAACGTTGCAATGGCTGCTGACGTACCTGCTGGGGTTCAGCTGGCGGAGAAGCAAACGCTGGTGCGTAACAACGGTGCTGAGGTTCAGTCTCTGGATCCGCACAAAATTGAAGGTGTGCCGGAGTCTAACGTTAACCGCGACCTGTTCGAAGGTCTGCTGGTCACCGACGTAGACGGTCACCCGGCTGCCGGCGTTGCTGAAAAATGGGAAAACAAAGACTTTAAAGTCTGGACTTTCCACCTGCGTAAAGACGCAAAATGGTCCGATGGTTCCCCGGTTACCGCACAAGATTTCGTTTATAGCTGGCAGCGCCTGGCGGATCCCAATACCGCCTCTCCGTATGCGAGCTATCTGCAGTATGGCCATATCGCCAATATCGATGACATCATCACCGGCAAAAAACCGATTACCGACCTCGGCGTAAAAGCGATTGATGACAACACCTTCGAAGTGACCCTGAGCGAGCCAGTCCCGTATTTCTACAAACTGCTGGTGCACCCGTCCGTTTCCCCTGTTCCAAAAGCAGCGGTTGAAAAATTCGGCGAGAAGTGGACCCAGCCTGCCAATATCGTGACCAACGGCGCCTACAAGCTGAAAGCCTGGGTGGTTAACGAACGTATCGACCTCGAGCGTAATACCAACTACTGGGATAACGCGAAAACCGTTATTAATCAGGTTACCTACCTGCCAATCGCTTCTGAAGTGACTGACGTTAACCGCTACCGCAGCGGCGAAATCGACATGACCTACAACAACATGCCGATCGAACTGTTCCAGAAGCTGAAAAAAGAGATCCCGGCTGAAGTTCACGTTGACCCGTATCTGTGTACCTATTACTACGAAATCAACAACCAGAAAGCGCCATTCACCGACGTTCGCGTGCGTACCGCGCTGAAGCTGGCACTGGATCGCGATATCATCGTCAATAAAGTGAAAAACCAGGGCGACCTGCCGGCTTACAGCTACACCCCGCCGTATACCGATGGCGCGAAGCTGACCGAGCCAGAATGGTTCAAAATGACCCAGGAACAGCGTAATGCTGAAGCGAAGAAACTGCTGGCCGAAGCCGGGTATACCGCTGACAAGCCGCTGACCTTCAGCCTGCTGTACAACACCTCCGATCTGCATAAAAAACTGGCTATCGCCGTCTCCTCCATCTGGAAGAAAAACCTGGGTGCGAACGTGAAGCTGGAAAACCAGGAGTGGAAAACCTTCCTGGACAGCCGTCATCAGGGCACCTTTGATGTAGCGCGTGCAGGCTGGTGTGCGGACTATAACGAACCGACCTCCTTCCTGAACACCATGCTGAGCGACAGCTCGAACAACACCGCGCACTATAAGAGCGCAGAGTTCGATAAGCTGATCGGCGATACCCTGAAAGTCACTGACGAAGCGCAGCGCGCTGAGCTGTATTCGAAAGCAGAACAGCAGCTTGATAAAGACTCTGCGATCGTGCCGGTTTACTACTACGTGAACGCCCGTCTGGTGAAACCGTGGGTAGGTGGTTATACCGGTAAAGACCCGATGGATAATATCTACGTTAAAAACTTGTATATTATCAAGCATTAATGGCAATGAGTGGGGCGGGCGATGCTCGCTCCACGGTGTCTACTCATCGTAATATTATATAGGCACACGCCAGAAGGTACGGGCAATGTTGAAATTTATCCTACGTCGCTGTCTTGAAGCGATCCCAACGCTATTTATTCTCATAACGATCTCCTTCTTTATGATGCGTCTCGCACCGGGTAGTCCATTTACCGGTGAACGTACGCTGCCGCCAGAAGTGATGGCGAATATCGAAGCGAAATACCATTTAAACGATCCGATCTCCACTCAGTATTTCAATTATCTGAAGCAGCTGGCGCACGGCGATTTTGGGCCGTCATTCAAATATAAAGACTATTCCGTAAACGATCTGGTGGCCTCCAGCTTCCCCGTTTCGGCTAAATTAGGCGCCGCGGCATTTTTACTGGCCGTTATTCTTGGCGTTACGGCGGGCGTAATCGCCGCGCTGAATCAAAATACCAAATGGGACTACGCCGTTATGGGGGTGGCAATGACCGGGGTCGTCATACCGAGTTTTGTCGTCGCACCCTTACTGGTCATGATATTTGCTATCACCCTGAAGTGGTTGCCCGGCGGCGGCTGGAATGGCGGGGCGCTGCAGTACATGATCCTGCCGATGGTGGCGCTGTCACTGGCCTATATTGCCAGCATTGCGCGTATCACCCGTGGTTCGATGATTGAAATTCTGCACTCAAACTTCATTCGTACCGCGCGCGCCAAAGGGCTGCCGATGCGCCGGATTATTTTCCGTCACGCATTGAAACCTGCGTTATTGCCGGTTCTCTCTTATTTAGGCCCGGCGTTCGTCGGTATCATTACCGGTTCAATGGTTATCGAAACCATTTATGGTCTGCCGGGTATCGGCCAGCTGTTTGTTAACGGCGCCCTGAACCGCGACTACTCCCTGGTATTGAGTCTGACCATCCTCGTCGGTGCGCTGACCATTTTCTTTAACGCGATTGTTGATGTGCTGTATGCCGTTATCGATCCGAAAATCCGCTACTGACACTGGAGCTCGCCATGATGTTAAGTAAGAAAAATAGCGAGGCGCTGGAAAACTTCAGTGAAAAACTGGAAGTCGAAGGACGCAGTCTCTGGCAGGATGCCCGCCGCCGCTTTATGCACAACCGCGCGGCGGTTGCCAGCCTGATTGTGCTGGTGATTATCGCCCTGTTTGTAACCTTAGCGCCGATGCTGTCGCAGTTCAGCTACTTCGATACTGACTGGGGCATGATGTCCAGCGCCCCGGATAGCGAATCGGGCCACTACTTTGGTACCGACTCCTCCGGGCGTGACCTGCTGGTGCGTGTCGCCATCGGCGGGCGAATCTCGTTGATGGTGGGGATCGCCGCCGCCTTCGTGGCGGTGATTCTGGGCACCCTGTACGGATCGCTCTCCGGCTATCTCGGCGGTAAAGTGGATTCGGTAATGATGCGTATCCTTGAGATCCTCAACTCCTTCCCGTTCATGTTCTTCGTGATCCTGCTGGTGACCTTCTTCGGTCAGAATATCCTGCTGATCTTTGTCGCTATCGGCATGGTCTCCTGGCTGGATATGGCGCGTATCGTGCGCGGCCAGACCCTGAGCCTGAAGCGCAAAGAGTTCATCGAAGCGGCACAGGTCGGTGGGGTCTCTACCGGCAATATCGTGGTCCGTCATATCGTGCCGAATGTGCTGGGTGTGGTGGTGGTGTACGCCTCCCTGCTGGTGCCGAGCATGATCCTGTTCGAATCCTTCCTTAGCTTCCTCGGCCTGGGTACCCAGGAGCCGTTGAGCAGCTGGGGTGCGCTGTTGAGTGATGGCGCGAACTCGATGGAAGTTTCACCGTGGCTGCTGCTGTTCCCGGCAGGTTTCCTGGTCGTGACACTGTTTTGTTTCAACTTTATCGGCGATGGCCTGCGTGATGCCCTCGACCCGAAAGACCGTTAAGGAGCGCCGCCATGACCATTATTGAAACGGCATCTGCGCCGCAAACCCAACAGCTGGGCAATGCCCTGCTGGATGTGAAAGATCTGCGCGTCACCTTTAAAACGCCGGATGGCGATGTGACCGCGGTAAACGATCTCAACTTCAGCCTGCGGGCCGGTGAGACGCTGGGGATCGTGGGTGAATCCGGTTCCGGTAAATCCCAGACAGCCTTTGCGCTGATGGGGCTGCTGGCGCAAAACGGCGTCATCGGAGGGTCTGCGACCTTTAACGGCAGAGAGATCCTCAATCTGCCGGAAAACGAGCTGAACAAGCTGCGCGCCGAGCAGATCTCGATGATTTTCCAGGATCCGATGACCTCCCTCAACCCGTACATGCGTGTGGGTGAGCAGCTGATGGAAGTTCTGATGCTGCACAAAGGGCTGGGCAAAGCCGAAGCTTTTGAAGAGTCGGTCAAAATGCTGGATGCGGTGAAAATGCCGGAAGCGCGTAAGCGCATGCGCATGTTCCCGCATGAGTTTTCCGGCGGGATGCGCCAGCGTGTGATGATCGCCATGGCCCTGCTGTGCCGACCAAAACTGCTGATTGCCGATGAACCCACTACCGCGCTGGACGTGACCGTTCAGGCGCAGATCATGACCCTGCTGAACGAGCTGAAGCGTGAGTTCAACACCGCCATCATCATGATCACCCACGATCTGGGCGTGGTCGCCGGGATCTGTGACAAGGTGCTGGTGATGTATGCCGGTCGTACTATGGAGTACGGTCGAGCGCGCGACGTGTTCTACAACCCGGCGCACCCGTACTCTATCGGCCTGCTGAATGCTGTACCGCGTCTGGATGCGGAAGGCGAGGCGCTGCTGACCATCCCGGGCAACCCGCCGAACCTGCTGCGTCTGCCGAAAGGCTGTCCGTTCCAGCCGCGTTGTCCACACGCGATGGAGATCTGCAACACCGCGCCACCGCTGGAAGAGTTTGCCCCAGGCCGTCTGCGTGCCTGCTTTAAGCCGTACGAGGAGCTGGTATGACTGTCATCGACGAAAAACGTAATGTCCTGCTCGAAATCGCGGATCTGAAAGTCCACTTTGACATTAAAGATGGCAAGCAGTGGTTCTGGCAGCCGGCAAAAACCCTGAAAGCCGTGGACGGCGTCACCCTGCGTCTGTACGAAGGGGAGACCCTGGGCGTGGTGGGTGAGTCGGGCTGCGGTAAATCGACCTTTGCCCGCGCGATTATCGGCCTGGTGAAAGCCACCGACGGTAAAGTGGCCTGGCTGGGCAAAGATCTGCTGGGGATGAAGCCTGACGAATGGCGCGCCGTGCGCAGCGACATTCAGATGATTTTCCAGGATCCGCTGGCCTCTCTGAACCCGCGTATGACCATCGGGGAGATCATTGCCGAGCCGCTGCGCACCTATCATCCTAAGATGCCGCGGACTGAGGTGCGCGATCGCGTCAAAGCGATGATGATGAAAGTGGGCCTGCTGCCGAACCTCATCAACCGTTACCCGCACGAGTTCTCAGGCGGCCAGTGTCAACGTATCGGGATTGCCCGCGCGCTGATCCTTGAGCCGAAACTGATTATCTGTGACGAACCGGTCTCCGCGCTGGACGTGTCGATTCAGGCGCAGGTGGTGAACCTGCTGCAAAAACTGCAGCGTGAGATGGGCCTGTCGCTGATCTTTATCGCCCACGATCTGGCAGTCGTGAAGCATATCTCCGATCGCGTGCTGGTGATGTATCTCGGCCATGCGGTAGAGCTGGGCACCTATGATGAGGTGTACCACAATCCGCTGCACCCTTACACCAAAGCCCTGATGTCTGCGGTGCCAGTGCCCGATCCGGATCTGGAGAAGAATAAACAGATTCAGCTGCTGGAAGGGGAACTGCCGTCGCCGATCAATCCGCCGTCAGGCTGCGTGTTCCGTACCCGCTGCCCGATTGCCGGGCCGGAGTGCGCGAAAACGCGTCCGGTGCTGGAAGGCAGTTTCCGCCATGCGGTCTCCTGCCTGAAGGTCGACCCGCTCTGAGTGGATAACAGTGACTAGTCCTGATATAGGTTGACAGTTTTCTGCCTGTAAAACGCCTGATGAACCTCATCGGGCGTTTTGTATTTCAGGGCAAGATGCGGCCGCTCATGGTTATAGATTGCCACAGATTCTTTTACC